>JAGCFX010000020.1 GCA_017649925.1 Paludibacteraceae bacterium
CAGCATATAGTTGTAATTGTAGTTGCTGAGCGGCTCTTCCAATAGCTGCTGCAATTCTGCCAGCTCTTCGCCTATCTGTCCGAGTCGTTCGTCACGCGGGTCATCGGGTATGTCTTGTGTGTTATAGCCCGCATTGGCAGCATAGAGACGCTTGTAGAGGTTCGGGTGGTTGGACTTGATATACGCTTCGCAGCCTTTGGGGTTAGACTGTGCCATCCCGATGATCTTGAGGTATTCCTGCTTGCTGATGCCCCATTTGGCAGCGAACTTGCCCGCCATGACGTCCATCATTTGCTCGTCGGACATCTTCTCGTTGATTTCGCCGGACATGTAGAGTTGCATCATCTCTTCCTGCGACGGCATCAGGCCGGCGTTGACGTTACTCTGGTACTGCTGCATGGCGTGTTGGCCTTGTTGAGCTTGTTTGACATGAACGGCGTCTTGGCGTTTGCGCAGACTTTCGTTCTCTTTCATGAGGCGCAAGGACATCTGCTCGAGGGCCATCGAATAGGGCTGATGCGTAGCTCGGATGGCTTTCTCTTTGGCCTCCGGCGTGATGATCTGATCTACCGTAGGAACAGCCGGCAGCGCCTTCACCGCCTCGGAAACAGTCTGCGGGACACGAGCCGGCGTCACCCCTTCAAAGTTGGGAGGAGTGGTGTAGGATAAGTCACTCGCCACGCGGTCTTGCGACCAACGCCCTTCCTCTTGTGCCATACTCGGCATGGCCAGCACTACCGCTGCCAATGCCATCAGAAAATTCTTCTTCATACTTGTTTATTTTAAGGGATTATTTTAATTCTTCCTTGCGGTTCGAGATAATCATTGGAGATGCGTCCGCCGAGGTCCTTCTCGAGGAAATGCACCAGCGCGTCGCGATAGAGGATGTCGAAACGCTTTACCACCTTCGCATTCTTCAGCACATCGTAGAACCCGCCGCCGGTGATGCAATAGTCAATCGTGGCGATCGTATAGAGTTTATTCTCGTCCAACGGCTCATATTGGTTGGTCTCTTTATTCAGCACCTCGATATCAAAGACCGAGTGGTCGGAAATGCGCGCGGTGAACCGCAGACCGGACACTTGCGGGAACGAACCATCCTCTACCGGCAGGTTATAGCAGTTCTTGCGCAGCAACTCTTTGATCGTTGCGCCGGTCACTTCCACTACCCAGAGATTGTTGTCATAAGGCAGGATGTCCGCAATATCACCATAGGTGAGGTCGCCCGCATGTTTCTCCGTACGGATGCCCCCTCCGTTAGCGAGCGCGATGTCCGCGCCGGCATAGGCACGATAAGCATCGCACACGAGGTCACCGAGGTTGGTCTCGCCCATGCGCACCTGCTGTTTGCCTTGCGCATTGAGGATGCGCAGGCGCACGTCGCTATGGCACACCACGCGTTGCGTCAGCTCATTCATCTGCTGTTTCACCTCATCCGTTGCCTCTTTGACACGCGGGCTGACAGCCGTGATCTCCTTGGTCGGCAGCAGTTGGGTCGTCAGGCGTCCGTCAGGCGTGATGAGCAGTTTGCCGATATTAATGAACTTGGTGCCCGTCTCGGTGATGATAACCGGCTGACCTAACTTGTTCAGCACCGTGTCATGCGGGATGACGGAGTGGGTGTGACCGTCAAGGATAATATCGATACCCGAGGTGTTCGCCGCCAAGCCGTGGGACTCTACATTCGTCTGGTTCGGGTCCTCGCCCAGGTGGGAGAGGATAACCACGTATTGGGCACCCTGCTTGCGCGCTTTGTTAACGGCCGCCTGAATGACCTCATAACAGTCTTTTTCGCAGAGGTGGTACACCTGCTTATCATTGATGAAGAACGCCGAGGTCTCGGTATAAAACGCCGTAGGCGTTAACGCACCGACGAAAGCAATCTTCGTCTTGCCGAACTTCTTGATAATATACGGTGCATAGATAGGTTTCTTGCCGCCGATAGCATAGAAATTGGCACACACTACCGGCGCACCGATATGTTTGAGCAGTTTCGCCACATGCGTCACGGGATAGTCGAACTCATGGTTTCCCAGCGCGATAGCATCATAATCGACAGTGCGCATGATGTCCGCCACGTACTGGCCGCGCGAGATGGCACCCGCTGTACCGCCCTGCACATAATCACCGCTGCTGACCACCGCCACGAAAGCCGTGTCGGCAATAGCATCGCGCAAGCCGGCGAGTTTCTGATAACCGTCAATGGCACAATGCACATCATTCTCATAGAGAATGACAATACTCTGTTTGGCGGAGTTTTTGCATTTCTTCGATGCCGCCAGGGATGGTTGAGCTACAATGAGCACCAGTGCGGCAAAAAGCATGAAAATCTTTTTCATAATACGATTATTATGGGTTGTTTATAGTCATTTGACAGTTGGCACAATCGAACGTAAGGCGCAGTGTCTTGCCGGTGCGCAGACGGATGTAGCGCGGCTCTTTGTCGCGAGGGTAGGGGTTCGTCTTGCGGCAATGACCTAACTCAAAGAGCAGGCAGTATTTGCACGTCATTAAAGGATAGTCTCGCGTCTCCATTCGTTCAATGTACTGATCGGTATAAAATACGGTTTTGTATCCAGTTGTATGCTGCGCGCGGTGTAGGGCGTGTCGCCCAGTTTGCCGAGCTGTGTGCGGATGGTATCCATTGCTTTCTCTGCGTTCTTCGCCGGCTCCTTAGTGCTATTAAAACTCCGCTTTTTGTTGCCGATCTGCAACTCAAACCCCTCTTCCGTCTCGCGGAACACAATGTCCACCGGTATCCGCCGTTCGCACTTCAAGTTGCGCGTGAACTCCACATCGAGGTTGCGGTATAAAGGGCCTCTCCCGGCCTCCCCCGAAGGGAAGGAGAGTTTTTTGTTAATCTTCACTATATTGCCCTCCACGCCGTTCACCGAACAGCCTTCGCTGCCTACGGTCAGTCCGTCGCCGTTATGCAGCGTTATGCCGCTGTTCAACCGCACGCGCAGTGTGTTTCCGTTCGCTTCCAGCACTTCACCTATATACTCGCCGGTGGATTTCGGCGTCTTCCAATTGGCCATCGGACGCGTTCTGCCATGTAGGAAATAATCAATCCCTCCGCGATGGAACGTCTTCTCCGGATTGGGTGTAAACGAGCGAGTGTAAATAGGTCTGTATTCTGTATTCTGTACTCTGTCAGTGCAGCGGTCTAACTTCTCGCGATAATACGCCGTGACGTTCGTCACATAATCCGCGTCTTTGAGGCGCCCCTCAATCTTAAACGTCGTCACCCCGGCATCAATCAGTTCCTGCAAATATGCACTGCGGTCCAAGTCTTGCAGCGAGAGCAGATAGCGCTGATGGATTGGTTTGCCGTTATCGTCCTGCACTTCATTCATCGAGGCATCCAACAAATCGTATGCCATTCGGCAAAACTGCGCGCAGGCACCTCTGTTGGCACTGCGGCCGGCCAGCACCTCACTCATATAGCAACGCCCCGAATAACTGACGCACAGCGCACCGTGTACAAAGGCTTCCAATTCGATATCCGGCACGGCTTCGTGAATCGCTTTTATCTCATCAATACTCAGTTCCCGAGCCAGTACCACACGTTTGAAACCCAGGTCGCGCAAGTGCTTCACCTGCTCCGCCGTGCGGTTATCGCATTGCGTGGAAGCATGCAAACGAATGGGCGGTAAGTCATAGTCCAGCAATTTCAAATCCTGTATGATCAAGGCATCTACTCCAATCTCATACAACTTATGCGCCAATGTCACTGCGTCGGCATACTCGCCCTCATGGAGCAAGGTATTGAGCGTTACCAGCACTTGCACACCATACCTGTGTGCATGTTGCACCACTTCCGCCAAATCCTCGAGACTGTTGCCTGCCGCTTGTCGTGCTCCATAAGCAGGCGCACCGATATAAATAGCATCACAGCCCGCCTGAATGGCAGCGAAAGCTACTTGCTTGTCGCGCGCCGGAGAGAGGAGGCTAAGCGGTATAGCACAATGCCCGCCGTCACGCTCACGTTCATTGAGTGCTTCGTTCCATATTGAGGTATTTCTATGCATTGATGGCATTCATCTATTACTTCCTGTTGTACACCGAAAACTTCATGACCCAAAATGACAGCGATTTTTCCCTTCACTTGCTCCGCCGCTTCTTCGAGCGTAATGGAGTCGTGGGCTTGCTCTACGGCATAGACGGTGTAACCCTCTTCTTTCAGCGCTTGGACGGCTTCCAAGGTATCCTTGTAGTACTGCCATTCTACGCTTTCTTCCGCTCCCAAAGCCGTCTTATGGATCTCTTGGTTCGGCGGGCAGCAACAGATCCCGCACAGCACCACTTTCTCAATGCGCATGGCATCCGAAGTGCGGAATACAGCACCCACATTATGCTGGCTGCGAACGTTGTCCAGCACTACCACTAACGGCAATTTAGCCGCCTCGCGGTATTCCTCCGCACTTAAGCGCCCCATCTCAGCTGTTGTCAACTTCTTCATAATGCGAATGGCAAATGCACATGTAGCGTGCAAGTCTCTTCGTTAATATCAAGGATAAAATCTTCGTGGAGCGGCAATAACTTACCGTCCTTCAATGTGGCGAGGGTGTTAATCGTGCTCTCATCTACATACTCGATCTCTCCCACAACACCCGTTTCATCGTCTTCTATGGTCCAGCCTACCAGATCCTGCCAGGTCAACAATCCGTCCTCTTCCTCTTGCACGTCGCGCCGCAATACAAACCCTTCCTCTCCAATCAATTCTGATATGTTCTCCGTCCGAAAAGGCACGAATAATCCGTCGCGCTGCACAAACACAAAGTCCGGCAAGTCCTTATAATGCGTTCGGCGGATGATGCCAATGGATATGAGGTCGTCTTTGGTGATCATTGTTTCTGCGAGATTGTCAGTTTACCGTCCGATTGTATTACCATCAACTCGCGCAGTGCCTCGTGGCTGATGCCTGTCTGCGGGATGGCATAACCGCTGCCTAAATCATATCTTTCTCCGCAATGCGGACACTCTGCAAAAAGGCTGTTCACTTCACATGGCTCGCATGAGCCGTGGGCTGCGCAATAAGGGCAAGCGAGGTCAAAAGCCACATAACCGTTCATACTCACAAAGACCACCACGCCGCCATAACCCCAAGCGTCCGTAACGGAGGTTGGTAACACGTATTTGTTATTGAGAAAATAACCGTCTTTGTTCACCACCACATAACTATTCTGCGCGGTGGGTTGGAAATGCACAAACTGCCCGATCTTGGTATCAATAGAGACACGAACCGGGTAAGCCGGCACGCTACTTTGAAAATGCGTCTCCTCGCAACTGCAGAGGAAGAGACAGATCGTTAGTAACCCTATTAATCCGAAACGGCGCATATATGCACTTCGTAAATCAAAGTGGAGTAGGGCGGTATATAACCCGTCGTTCCCTCCGTGCCATAACCCTCGGCTTCGTTGTATTCATCCGACTCGTACTTGGAATAGTCATAGCCCAAGTACGCAGGGATATAAATCTCAATATCTCCGTTGTTATGGATTTGATGGCATCCTTCGGCAAAACCGGGAATAGTAGATGATAAACCGATGGATTGAGATGCCGCACCGCCAAATGTAGGACCTTGGTATTCAATGACATAACCGTTAATCAGCGAGACTTTGTAATCACATAAGATCGTACTTGTCGTGTTTGGTTTGGCGTCTTGCGGCGTGGGGTCGGAAATAATCTTATACAGCAAACCCGTCGAGGTTTTTACTACTCCGGCTTCTTGGGCTTTTTGCTCTAACCATAACTCGTTTTGCACCTTCCAATCTGCCCAGTTGTTCTGTTTGCAACCGGAGAGAAGGAATAGTAAAGAACAAAACGCTACTATTTTTATTTTGCTATCCATAATTCGGGATTTAGAATTTCTCTGTCTTTGTAAATCTGGAAATAAAGTTCCGTTTTCTGATCTTGTTCAGGGTCGGTAAAGATCGTACCAATCGCTTGTTTCGGCTCTACGGCATCGCCTTGCTTGACCTGCAATTTGCTGAGGTTGGAATAAACCGTTCGGTAGTTACCATGCTGAATGATAACGGCATAGGTGTTGGCGATCATGAAGCAACTGGTCACCTCGCCTTTATACACCGCACGTGCTTTGGCGCCCGCTGTTGTTTGCAAATAGATACCTTTATTGTCCATCGTTACCAGCGAGTAAACAGGGTGTTGCTGCTTGCCGAAATGTCCGCTTATCATACCTTTCTCCACCGGCCATGGAAGTCTTCCTTTGTTGGCTTCAAAACCGCCTGCAATCAACTTCTGTTCCTTGGTAAGCGTGGTCTTGGATGCTTTCTCCGTCTGCTTGCGGACCATCTCATCGATCTTCTTATTCAGCGCCGCTACTTTCTTCTGCTTTTGCTGTAACTGCTTGTTCAGATCTTTCTCTTTGCTCTTTAGCTGGTTCAGCATCGTTTGCTGTTTGCGCTCGTCACGCTTGAGGTTCTCCTGCTCTTTCTTGCGCGAACTCAATGCCGTTTGTTTGTCCTGTTTGTTGGCTTGCAGCAACTCGTTCTGCGTGTCGATCTCTGCCTGTGTCTGTTCGATACGACGCACCTGTTCCTGCCGGAAATGGGCAAACTCCTGCAAGTACCGCGCACGGCGGGCTAATTGTTGAAAACTGTCACTGCTCAGCAGGAACAGCAACGGCGACTGCTGCACACGCGCATAATGACTCTTGCGCACCATTTCTGCATAATCGTTCTTATAACCCTCTAACACGTTTTGAAGACTGTCGCGCGTGGAACTCAACTGGTTCATTTCACGGTTCAAGGCCACAATCTCATTGTCCAGCGTGGTGATCAATTGCTTTTGGTTCTTGATGTTCTGACCAATGAGTTGCAACTTATTCAGTGTCGCAGTCTCGTCCTTTTTCGTCTGTTTGAGCATTTTGTTCGTCTGCTCAATTTCCGCCTGTAACTTCTTCTGTTTCTTTTGCAAATCCTTCACGCTCTCTGCTCCGAAAGCAGGAACAAAGAACAAGAAGCAAAGCGCAAAGACCACTATGTTTCTGTTTATAACCATCTGCTAATATCTACTTGTGTATATTTATCCAATCGTTGATGCCCCACGCGCACCGGCACATCGAGTTTGCGCGGCGTATAATCGACTATCAGTTCTATCCTTTCGCCGTTGAACATATAAACTAGCCTTGCCCGCTCATCACCTGTCGGCAGTTCCGCAGTGCATAACTGCTGCAGAATATCCCAGTTCAACGCAGGCGTCAGTTTGTTATTCAGTTGCGCGTAGGTCGCTTTTGCGTACTGCCCGTGAATCTTATCAATCGCCGTTATCTCTATTGGCGTGGCCTCAATGCGCAGCATTTCCATGCCAAGCATCGGCATCACGCTGATCACGAGCATCGAGTCATGAACTGTCTGCATGGTGATGGCGGAGGACTGTCGGTCGCTGTCCGTGCTGATGGTCGCCCGTGCTCCTTGGATAAGGCACGTGTGCCATGTGGGCACTGCCGGCTCAATAACTTCCGGTTCGGGAGTACTGACCACTTTCTTCTTTGCCCCGCAGCCCACGAGCACCAGCGCTGCCAAAACCAATAGTATGTGTTTATTTAATCGCATTGATATGTTTTTGAATTTCCCCATTTGTCTCCGCAGTGGCATTCTTGAGCGCTTTGTAGAGATAGAACTTTGCCAACTCGTCCTGTCCCTGCAAGTGCAGTATCCAACCGTAGGTGTCCAGATAAACGGAGTTGTCCGGTTCCTCGTGAATTGTGATGGCACTCATTCGTTCCGCTTCTTTCAAATCGCCGCCGTGCGTTGCCAGATGGTAGGCGTAATTATTGAGTACCATCAAGTTGTATGGATCGATTCTCAAGATCTTCTCATACATGGCATATAAATCGGCTTGTTTGACACCCGTCCGCTCCATCAGTTCCAAGCGAAACAACAGAAACCGTTCGTCGGTAGGATCCAATTTCAGGTACTTGTCAATGGCCTCAATGGCTTTCTTAGGCTTGTTCCACATGGCGTAGATGCGATAGCGCGCCAGCGCACTATACGCGTCGTACCCTTTCTGCGCATCGATCTCGTCTTGCATTTTCAGCGCTTTCTTCCATTGCGATTCACTCATGTATAAGCGCTTCAACTGCTCCAATAACTCCTCTTCCGCCTTTGCTTTTTTCTTGCTTTTCTGCACCGTATAGGCTTGTTCCAACGCCCGCAATGCTTCTTGTGTTGCTTCTTCCGTTCGTTCTTCCAATAGCGCCATGCTGTACCTGCTCCATTGGTCACGAGGCGAAGCCTCAAAAGCTGCTTTGTAAGCACCTAACGCCCGCTCTTTTTGCCCCAACGCGTCATAGATGATACCGATAAACGACAAGGTAGTGCCGTCATTCGGTTTGAGCCATCGGCAGAATTCCAGCAGTGCCAGTGCGTCAGGAAAACGCTCTTCATTAATCGCCTGCCGCGCCGCGTACCAATAGTACGTGAACTGCTGCTCTTGCTCTATTTTTATCTCTTCCTTCTGGGCTTGCGCGGGAAGAAAGAGGAGTGAGCAAAAAATCAATACTATGTACTTGTAAGTTTTCACAATAAGCGAAGTATACGAGCTATACTTTACTTTCTTCCGCTGTGTCCAAAACCTCCGGCACCGCGCTCAGTGTCGCTCAGCTCGTTTACTTCCACTACTTCCGGCGTCTCATGTTTGGCAATGACCATCTGACAAATACGTTCGCCTGGCTCGATGGTCTGCGCTTCGCCACTGAGGTTCACCAGAATGACACCTACCTCGCCGCGATAGTCCGCATCAATCGTTCCCGGGGTGTTAAGCACCGTCAAACCGCGTTTGAGTGCCAAGCCGCTGCGCGGACGAATTTGCGCTTCATAACCTGCAGGCAGTTCGATGAACAAACCCGTTGGTATCAGCCGCCGCTCCATGGGTAATAAAGTAATCGGCTCCTCGATATTACACCGAATATCCATTCCTGCCGCCTGTGCACTCTCGTACCTTGGCAGCGGATTGTTGCTTTTGTTTATAATCTTCAATTCCATAACTATCAATTGTTAAAATCTTTTCTCCACAAGCACTTTCAGTCCGTCAGGAATGATTTTTATGTGAATATCTTTCTCCATTTCTACGGGGTCACCGTCAATGTGGAACGGTGCGGCACTCTCGCGCTCCAACGTGATCTCTTTTGCCCGCAGCGTGTCCATAAAATGGCTGTCGTCAATGCTGCCGGTAAACAACCGCAACGCCAGGCTCGCACTGCCCAGAATAGCGTGACTGGACATCAGCATAATATCCATTTTCCCGTCCTGCACACTCGCTTTCGGCGCAATAAGCGCTTCGTAACCCCATTGGTTGGCATTGGCAAACGTAATCAGGAACGCCTTATGCGTCACGTCCAGTCCGTCACCCACAATATGGTAGGTTTGCGGCTGGTACGCAAAAGCCTCTTTGAGCACGTTCTGCAAATACGTCATAAACCCGCGTTTATTGCTGCCCGCGAAGTTATCCGCTACCAAAGCATCAAATCCCGTGCCACAGGTGCTGACGAACAGACGTCCGTTCGCCAAACCGTAATCCACGGAGATGGGCTCCGAATGGTTGATCATCTCAATCGCCTTCTGTGGTTTGATGGGGATACTCAAGTGCCGCGCAAAACCGTTTCCGCTCCCCATGGGGATGATGCCTAAGGCCGTCTGTGTGTCGCGCAAACCGCGTGCTACTTCGTTCACTGTGCCGTCTCCGCCTACTGCTACCACGGCGTCAAAACCCATGCGGGCGAACTGATGAGCTAACTCCGTCGCATGACCTGCGCGCTCCGTAAACACGATATTCGGCAACCACTGCTCCGCGTCAAGCGTCTGCATGATTAACTTCGGCAACTTGCGCTTTGCCGCTTGCGTCTCTCTGCCACCCGAAATAGGGTTGATGATAAATGCTATATTCTTCATATTAACGAATGCGTGAACCTGTGGTGGTATATACATGCTCGCCGTGGATAATGAGTAATTGTCCGTCGCGGAGCACCTTGGTGCATTGTACATTGTCGCTTTGTACATTATCCACTCCCTGCGGCGTATATTCCACGCAAGTGGTACTGTAGTTCTGATAAACGGTACGATTGCCGTCCTTCACGTTGTTGGCGAACACAGCATAGTATTTGCCTGCCGCATTGACCGCATCGTTCGCTTTCGCGTAAGTCGGTGCTTTGTTGGTGCTGGAGTAGTCGGCAACGGAGCACCAACCGGTGAAGTCGTTACCTTTACACGGTGTCGGTTTACCGGTCGGTAATGTTATCTTACCGTTGATGGCGAGATTGCTGTCAAACTCTACGCCTTCAACAATCCAACTGACTATTTTGGCAGGGTAGATATAAATGCCCACGTCGCCGGTCACTTTCGCAATAGTGATGCTGTCCTTGGCATAAACAAAGTCCGTACCGTAAACGAGCACTTTGTCTCCCATTTCCACTTCCCAGCATGCAGCAGAATCCAGCACATAACCTTCACTCACTTTCACGCCGATCTGCAACTTCGCCTCTTTTTCTACCATGCCTTCTTCCGAACTGATGGTACATACTTCCGGATCTTGCAGCACACCATAACTGTAGCGGTTCTTGGAGCAGTACGCCAGAATAATCAGCATCACATCGTCCGAACCGGTGATGGCAGAACCTTTTACCGTCAGCGTGTCGTTCGTGGCGTTCATCGTATAATCGGTAGTCTCTACCAAGTACGCGTGGTCAAAGAACACACGGATACTGTCGAAGTCATAGGTCTTGTTTTGTGGTATAATTGCCACTTTCAGATCCTCTCCGTTCATGGCGGTCGGAGTTGACGGTTTGATACTGCAACCTACCGTAGAACCGTAGATGCTGTGACCGTTAATGCCGCCGTTGTACTTGAACTGAACCAGCCCTGCTACACCTTCTTGAATCTCGGTCAACTCACATCCCGTGAGTGGTGTAAAACTCGTCACGTTGTCGCTGCCGGGGAATGGGTTATAGTCGCTGGAGGGTAGTCCGATTTTAGCGCCTTCACGCGCAGATACAACGGTAATCAACGGATTGCCGGCTTCGTTGTTCGGACGGTTGCCTTTCCATGCGTCCGCATCATAGGTTACTTTCCAAACCAACAGACCATGTCCGGGCAGATAAGCGTCCCAACCTTCCTTCTGACGGTTCTCAATATAATAAATCGTCTGTGTACTGGTGTAATCCAGCAGTGTTTTGCCACCATTAATCTGGTAAGCTTCGTCATATCCGGTGTAGAGCACTATATTGGCAACGGAATCCTTAGCCAGTAATTTAGGCGTTGCCCAACCCATGAAGTACTTGTCATAGATGCTGTAGTTAGGTGGAGTCTTGCCACCATTGCCGTAACTGCCGGCGTCCATCAGCGACCAGTAGTTCGGCGTCACACGATTCGTGGAGTTATCGCCGTAATCTGTATCATAGTAATCCGGCAGCCCCAGCACGTGGCTGAACTCATGGCACAGCGTACCGATACCGCTACGATTTCCGCTACCGTTTAACTCGCCCGAACAAACATAAGCATCAATTATCTTACCGTCAATAACCGGCAGGTTGTAATGTAGTTTGTATTGCTCGTCATAATAGGCATAATAAGTGGGGTCGGTTTTCTCGTGTTGCAAAACGTAATACAACGCGGAAATCAATTCCCAGTTATGCGGCCATATAGTCCAGCTCTCTCCGCCGTCCGCCTGACCTTTGCCGGCGTAGAACAGATAAACGATATCCACTTCGCCGTTATTGTCTGAGTCGTACTGACTGAAATCGCAGCCTTCTTTGTCCGCTGCAAATATGGCATCAATCACAAAGTCAGCCAAATATAAATCAGATTCTTTCTCTCCTTTGTCACCAATTCCTTCTTCGCCGTAGTATTCTTCGGCGTGAGGCAGTTTTATCGGTCCGAATACATCGAAACTCGGCGCATACTGACCGTTGGACTGCGCTTTGAAATAATCGACTGCCGAACCTGTGGCACCGTCATAGTCATAGCCTTCTTTGTTCAGCATGTCATTAAACCCGGCTTTGTTGTTCTCTGCTTGGAACTGCACATCGTCAAACTCCACGAGAATCACCAGTCCGCGCGGCGCAAAGTTACGGTCACCGATACCTTGACGCAGGCGACGCTGATGTTTAGCCGATGCCAAACGCTGTGCACGGATCTGCATGTCGTTCGGACGATCTTGGGCGGTCACCACAAAACGACCGTCGTTCTGTTCCAACGCAATCTTGCCGTTTTCGGTCTCCCAGAAATAGTAGAACTCATCGCCCACAAGACGTAACTTCACTTCGCTGCCGTTCTCCAACTCGCGCACCTGCCATCCCGGATACGCCGGCACACCAAATACACTCACTGTTACTACGCAGCTTACTGTCAGCGCCAGCACTCGGCGCAAAAACTTACTTGTTCTCATTATTTGTCAATTATCAATTTACTTTACCATTTTGCCTTGTGCGTCGTACATATGCTCGCCAAGGATGATGTACAACTGACCGTCAATCATTACTTTTGTACATTGTCCACCGTTGCCTTGTACATCGTCGATACCTGTTCCGCCGTTCTCAACCAACGAACCGTAGATTACCAGGTCTTTTGTCACGCTCTTCCATTCATCGCTTTCCCATTCCCAGTGCTTACCTTCTACATCGGAAGTTGGAGCGGTTGCTTCCCAGTGGCAATCAACGTTATCATAAGTATCAATAATCGCATCGTTAGCTCTGTTCTTGAAGATGACAGAGAATGTAGCATTTGTGTTCCATAGCGGGAATAGTTTGACGGCTTCGCTTACCGTTGTGAGAGCATACAGATCAATGCCATTCGTTGTCCAGCCCAAGAGTTTGTAGCATTCTGGAATAGCGAACGACGATGCGCCCATCGCTTCCGCCTCTATTGCTTTAAGGTCGCTGCCGTAGGCAATTTGCTTTTGAACATAAGCATTGGTTCCGTTGACGGCATCTGCAGAACTCGGATAGAAGGCAACCGCATATTTCTGAGTAATAGTAGAGTAGGTCGCCGTGAAGGTCATGTCGCCGGTCACGGTCGTTACGCCATCTTCAAAAGCAGGATCCCATCCGTTGAACGTGTATTTGTATTGTGCGTCCTGTTCGCGAGTCGGAGTTGTTCCACCGTAAGTGATTGTAGAACCATAATTGATGACCTGGTTATCCAGTTCCGTTGTGCCGTCGTAGTTTACGAACTTAACGGTGTAAGGACGAGGAGAAGCGTCGTACTGTGCGGTATAAGTGATGTCGGCATAGGTCGTTTGAGGGTATGCGACAACGGCACCATTCGTAAGTTCCCATTTGCCATTGAATTCAAACACTTGTTCTGTCGTCGGATTTTTAGCCGGTACACTGGCTGCATTAGGCAGTGTCGGCATCTGGCCTTCTTCTACTTGTTGAGCCTCGCCAATCTGATTGCCGTTTCCATCTATGAACGTTACCGTCCAACCGCCGATAGGACGAATTCTCATATCTTTCCATTGGTCGTTGTTCCGGAATGTATCTACCGCTGCTTTCGGTACATATACTATCAAACTTTCGTTGTATGTGTAATGTTCCGGAACATAGGTGCTACCTTCCATATGACCAGCAACCGTCGGATTCCTTCCAAACACATCATTGGCTGTTACTGAATTGTTTTTTTTCAAGTATTGATCCTCGTATACTACAGGCGGGAGTGCGGTCTCTAATGTACATCTTTTCAACGCTGTCGCGTTATGGAATGCACACTCGCCAATAGCCGTAACGGAAGATGGAATAGAAATTGTCGTGGCGCTGCTCAATGATTGTACCGCCCATGCGGCAATGACGCGCGTGCCTGCCTTAACATTGAATTCCGTCAGCCCGCTGACATTATCACCCTTGCCCAATAAGAAATTATTCATATACTTACCGCCATTCTCGGCAGCAATACTATTCCAACAAGCAGCTCCTTCCAAAATGTCACTACCGATCCGCTCGATATTCGCGGGTGTCCAATTAATGGTTGCCAAAGTGCTACAATAGGCGAATGCAGCACGATCAACATATTTTACAGACGAAGGTATGGTGATTTCTTCCAGTTTTGCACAGTAGCCGAAGGTCCATTCTTCCAAATAGTCAATTCCTTCAGGAATGTTTACGCTCTCTAACTGCGCGCATTGATAGAACGTATAACTACCAAGCCGAGTTAAACTGTTCGGAAGAGTAATGGAAACAATCGGGCAGTATTGGAATGCACCATAAACAAGTTCCTCTAATCCTTCCGACAGAGACACCACTGCAAGCGATGTACATTTCCGGAAGGCCTGGTATTCAATTTTTTTAACGGAAGCAGGAATTGTAACTTTTGTCAAATTTGTACATTGACCAAAAGCACACGAACCGATGTGCACTACATCATATTCCTCGTCAAAATACTGTGCTTTCGCAGGAATTATCAATTCACCGGCAGTGGCAATATCGACTGCTGGGGTAGTGTACGAATAGTTTTCTTTATATCCAACCGAAACGGTCATGTCGCCGGCAGCCTTGGTCAGAACGCGGTAAACGATGTCAATGCCTTCTGCATTTTTTGCCGTGAATGTGTCATTTACTTTCAACTCTTTCTTAATGTTCGCTGTAATCGTTGTATCACTCGTTACCGTCAGCGTGAGAGGATTTTCCGTTTCGCCATTGTCCCAATTTACAAACGAGTAACCGCTATTCGGAGTAACAGTTACTTTGACCTCACTGCATGCCGAGAGTTTCTCGACCTCATACGTTGCATTCTCTGCTACTACAGTCACATCATGCATGAATGTGTCAACGAGATTTGTGAAATGTCCCCAAGTTGCAGTAGATGCTTGATATGCCGCCAATTGGTTACAATGCACATATACTTTGGCATTTTTAAATACATCGTTCTCATAGTTCGAACCAAATGGATTGGTAGCCCAATTGACTTGCGTATTTGCCAGGATTACAATTTTTCGGATATTTGAACAATTGGTAAACATTATATTGCCCAATAGTTCGACTCCCTTACCTATAATCACTTCCTTAATATTATCTGAACCTTGGAAAGCATTGTTAAGATTCTTACTGTTCAAAATGACGCATTTCATGCTTGCACCCATAAAAGCAGTTTTGGCAGACGTTAAGTTCTCTGGCAAAATAAGGGTGTCGGCTACATTCTCACAACTATTGAACGCATCGTCCAAGATAGTTACTACACTCTCTGGAACACTGGCAAATTTGCCTCCTGCCCAGTCGTAAGGATAAGCTAACAATTTTGTTCTTGCGGTATTGTACAATGCACCGTCTTCACCAATTACAAAGCTGGTATTGCCGGCTGCAAGGGTAAATTCAGTAAATTTGTTATAGCAGAATGGAGTTCCACTGTTTTCATCCAGAATTGTTAAGGAAGCCGGCAAATGCATACTCGTGGCTTTAATTGCGCTGAAAGCGCCCTCTGCAATTTTATTAACTCCTTCTCGCAAAGTCACAGTCTCCAAATTTGAACACAGATAGAAGGCATTGTACCAAACCTCTTCGCAACTCAAATCAACGGAAGTAATGCTTGCGTTACTCTGAAAAGCGTTGGCCTTGATGTGGTGAACTTGGAATTTAACATCCGCATACGTCACACTATCCGGAATAACCAATGACGCAGAAGTCCAGTCTTGAGCCGGTACATCTAATTGTCTATTGCCGTAGGTAACACGGTAAAGTTCATACTTCACGTCATCTACCGTAAAGGTGCTCGGATAAATAGCAAGGTCATAGGCTATATTGTCATCTGCTTTAAGAATGGCTTTTCCTGCACCATATGTGTAGTCTCCTACACTCAACACGTCACCCTTGGGCTGTAGTATCTGGCTGTTGGTTAGTGTAATGGCGCTAAGATAACTGATTTGAGTCGCTTTAACACACGAGTTATTGATCGTCAAAGCACCACCTGTGGAATTATAACCAATACCGTTGTAATTAGACGAGTTGGTGGAATATGCTTCCAGAGTAGTGTTGTCAATGGTTAGTGAACCACCGGCGATTTGAATTGGATAAGTCTTGTAAGAACGTACTGACAGTTTTCCACTACCGGTAATCGTTACATTCGGATTAGAATACATATCCAATAGAAGTCCCGACTTATACTCACTCTCATTCGTTTGAGATAAAACGTTGTCCCCAATCAGGTTGATAGTGAACTCGGTTACATTGGAGAATTGCAACGTATGGGTTGCTGCTGCGCACTCAACGGTGGCATTGTCAAGGGTAAGCGTGTGTGTCGCCGCATCGTAGGAAATAGTACCCGACGCTGTTACATCTGCTTTGGCATCTAATGTGGCCGCAATGCCTGTAGCATCAGCGTCAACATTATACCATTCTCCGGCAAGACCAAACGTGGCCTCTGCCCGTACATTCATTGCCACGCTGCAAAAGAGCGCGATCAAACTAAGTAAAACTTTTCTCATAATTTTAGATTTTTTAATTGTTATTTTTGTTCATTCATTAATTGACGATTTTTAAGATTTACCATCATCGAGAGCACATCGGACTTTCGTCGGACTCTCATCGAACCAATATCGAGTGTTTAAAACCTCCTTTTTTGTCCCCAAAAGTTGACGATTTTTAAGATTTTGCGCACACTTACCCAAAATCGCTGCAAAGGTACGAAAAAAAAATGATATTTGCAAATAATTTGACATTTTTCTGTATTTATTTGTATAATTTATACAAACTCTTGCATAATTCACGGAAAAATACTATCTTTGCAGCCTGATTTGTAAATTGTCAATTAGCTTATGGACATATCAGTTATAGTGCCTCTGTTCAATGAGGAAGAATCGCTGCCGAAGCTCTACGAGTGGATAGCACGCGTGATGAAGGAGAATAAGTTCTCGTATGAAGTTATTTTTGTGAATGACGGTTCTACCGACAACTCCTGGGAAGTTATCAAGAGTCTGATTGGCAAAGCCGGTCTAGTCCGCGGCATCTGTTTTCGTCGGAACTACGGCAAAAGTGCTGCGCTATACTGCGGTTTCAAAGCCGCACAAGGCGATGTGGTAATCACGATGGATGCCGATCTGCAGGACTCGCCCGATGAGATCCCCAAACTCTATCGTATGATCAAGGAAGAAGGTTATGATCTCGTCAGCGGTTGGAAACAGAAACGTTACGACAACACTTTGACGAAAAACCTCCCGTCGAAACTCTTTAACGCTACCGCGCGCAAAGTGACAGGACTGCATTTGCATGACATGAACTGCGGTCTCAAAGCATACCGGCTTGACGTAGTCAAGAATATCGAGGTCTTCAGCGAAATGCACCGTTATATTCCGTACTTGGCGAAGAACGCAGGTTTTACGAAAATCGGCGAGAAAGTGGTGCAACATCGCAAGCGCGAATTCGGCACATCTAAGTTCGGCATCAACCGTTTTGTGAACGGTTATCTCGACCTCATGACGCTGTGGTTCCTCAATAAATTTGGCAAACAACCGATGCATTTCTTCGGACTCGTTGGTAGTCTCATGTTCTTCATCGGTTTCATCGCTGTCATCGTTGTTGGTAGCATGAAATGGTACGCTTTAGCGCACCATACGCCGGCAATGCTTGTGGGTGTTAATCCTTATTTCCATATCGCGATACTGATGATGATCCTCGGTTGCATGCTTTTCCTCGCAGGCTTCCTCGCCGAACTCATCATCCGCAACTCGCCTTCGCGTAACGATTACCTCATCAAAGAAGAAATCTGATGGCGCAGAGTCTGGATGAACAGGTGATGACCGTTGAACGGGCATTGGGAGAACGCATGATTGAGAGTGCGTTGCTCGTGGTGCGCGCCTGGATGAACGAACTGGGCGAAGAGAATAAATACGAAGAAACCCACGCTTCCATCCGCGAACGATACAATGCCTTGTTCTCCATTTGGCTCACTTCGGATGATGAGGCGAATGATGAATTGTTGGACGAACTGACGGGCGAGACGTACCAACTGGTCGATGCTGTTTATGCGGACATTCGTCTCCATCGCGGCTTGTCGCCGGATATGCACGGCTTTAATCCCGAACTGCCGCAGTCGGTCATGAACTACTTTGCCAACTGTGCGAAGATGCGGGACGAAGACCTTGAGTGGTTTCGCGATATTGTGCAGGAAGGTCGGCGCACAGAGACTGCATTAATAGCTATCGATGCGCTCTCGCATAACTTGCGCGAGATGTTCTCCATTGATAATTTCCTGTCGTTGATTGATGCCATGAGTGCAAGCAAGGAGATTATCTCCGACCAAGCCATTGTGAATGTCCTTTTGCTGCTCGTTCATTACGATGTGCGCATTGATTTCTTCCCGCAGATTCAGGATGCTTTTATGGCGGCCGTGACCGATATGGGCGATGACGGAGAACGCGTCTTCCAAGTTCTCTGCGCGGCTGTAGAGCTGTTGACAACGCCTGATAAGATTGAACAGGAATACCTCAAAGGACTCTTTCCGCTTGTTCCGCAAACTTGGGTATATGAGGTGTTGGTAGAAGGTTCGCCGACAAGAGAAAAAGCACTCACTCATTCATATGTCACTAGCGGTTTCCTGGAAATGATGTGGGTGCATCCGGAAGTGGCGGAACAGGTCTTCGTCAATCGTCTGCGCAAAGGCAAAGGTGAAGCTCGGGATTACATTCGTTATGCCCATTGTCTGATGCTCAAAGGTGACCGACTCATGGCATTTGAGAACTACAAACAGGCGCGTCAGATGTTCTCATCCGTTAAGGATTTCTACGCGCTTTTCCGACCCGACAGAGGAACACTCGTCGAACACGGCATACCGTTGGAACAAGTATACCTCATTGAAGATCAACTCTTTAGAATTGACGATTAACGCTTAGAAAGCAACGCCTATTCCGGCATCAATAAACTCAGCCCGCACACCGTGCGTTTTCAGTCCTAACTGAACAAACAGATTATCCAGTACGTGATATTTGAGCACGAACTGCATGTAACACCAGCCGTCTTGATAATTGCTGGCTTTCGAGAAATCATAGCTGTAGAAAACACCTCTGTCTAATGGCTTACCGGCTTCATCGGCAGCCTTCGCCTCTTTGTACGGCTCAAGGTTTTTCACAGGGTCAAATACATAGAATCCCACATGCAGACCCGCTGTCAGATGACCGATGATGAACTCCGGCTGAATACTCAAACCTACGCGGAAACAGTTCACCACATTGCTCTCCTTTAGATAGGTTTTGCCGAAATAAGTGATTGGCGTTCCTTCCGGAGCTGTAGCAGCGAACTCTTTGCTTACCGCGCTATAATAGCCGTCGTAGAACAAATCAACACCACCGCCGAGGCGGAAGATGCTCACCGGCACCCAATATGCTGCGGCTTTGAAAGTAGCTGCGCCGTAGAAACGCTGACCGTTCTGATTATCAGCATAGTAGTTCTGCTTCATACCGCCTGTGGCGCTGATTTCTACCGCCCAAGGTTTATCCACTCCGTCGTATAACTTCCTCGGCACATCTGGCTCTGGCGTTTCATCCTTCGTACTTTGTTCTTTGTCTTTTTGTACTTCCGGATGATACCTTACTCCCAACTCTCCGCCGAAGATATTATACCCGCTGTTCGGATGCATTACGCTACCATTGCTCATGTGATGCCAACCGCCGCTACAGGTAATCTCCCAGCCGTCTTTGATAGGGAAATCCATGTATAACTCCAACGCCAGATAAGCATTAAGAATCGAACCGATAGACCAGTTAGCACCCGTGTGGTCCTTGTATAAATGCGTGCCTTCGTATGTGTTCGCGTAGCGCTTGGAGATTGCCGCCAAACCCACTGTCGGACGAGCGCCGATGCGGAAATGAGAACCGTTATAGAAAGGCTGATTCATATAGCCGTACGCCGTGACCGCAGAGCCTAACTTCGCATCGTTGCCTAAGTTGAAATACGATGCGCCGACGCCTATTGAAGCGTTGTTCCATTGCTGCAAGCAATGCCAGCGACCCGTAGGCAGAAACTCTACGGCAAACTGACCGCCCAATACCGGTCGTTGAATCCACTCGTCTGCTTTGCCATCCTTCATGATCACGCCGCCCGAACCGCTCAGTCGGTAAGCCAATTCATAATGCGGCAATGCAGTCGCCCGCACTCCGGCCAACAGAACTATGAACAACAGTAATTTTCTCATTTTCGGCTGCAAAGGTACTAAAAAATTTGCACATATCAAAATATTTTTGTAATTTTGCAGTCGATTTTTGACTTATGCAGACTATTTGCGCAATCTCATCGCCTTACGGCGCAGGAGGAATAGCGGTCATCCGTATTTCCGGAGAACAGGCAATCGCGTTGGTGGATAGCTTGTTCGTTGGACGTACGTCGCTCTGCGATGCCAAACCCAACACTGTGCATTATGGTCGCATAGAGCGCGAGCATGAAGTGTTGGACGAGGTTTTGTGTTCGGTATTCCGAGCACCGCATTCGTTCACGGGTGAAGATACAGTGGAGATTGCTTGTCATGGCAGTTTGTTTATCCAGCAGGAAATGCTCCGCTGGCTGATTGATGCGGGTTGCCGTGCTTCCGAACCGGGCGAGTTCACTCGCCGTGCGTTCCTCAACGGAAAGATGGATCTCGCGCAGGCAGAAGCCGTGGCAGATCTTATCGCGGCGCAGTCGAAAGCAGAGAAAGACCTGGCATTGAGTCAGTTACGCGGATCCGTTTCCAACGAACTGGCTGTATTGCGCGATAAGTTGCTGCATTTCACCTCGCTTATTGAGCTGGAACTCGACTTTGCGGACCACGAGGAATTGGAGTTTGCAGACCGCAGTGAACTGACGGTATTGGCCAACGAAATAGCCTGCAAACTGCAAGCCTTGCTAACGTCTTTCAAAACCGGAAATGCCATCAGACATGGCATCCCTGTGGCTATTGTTGGTGCGCCTAACGTCGGCAAATCAACGCTTCTCAATGCCCTTTTGGGCGAGCAACGCGCTATCGTCAGCGACATACAGGGAACAACGCGTGACACCATAGAAGATACGCTCGTCATCGATGGTATCCTTTTCCGTCTTATAGATACGGCCGGCCTTCGTGATACCAAAGATACGCTGGAGAACATGGGCATTGAGCGCTCGCGTCAAGCGGCTCAAAATGCGCAAATAATTATCTCGGTGGCAGATACCGACGGAGTCGAACCAATCCTGGATCTTTCTTCTTCCGCTATTGTGCTTAATGTGCTGAATAAGTGTGATTTGCATCCGAATGCAGACGCGTCGCAAAAAATATGTATTTCTGCTAAAAACGGCGATATTGAACCTTTGAAACATGAGCTGGTGCGCGTGGCGCAGGAAAGTATGCAGACTTCAGCCGTGATGTTGAGTAATGCCCGGCATTACGAGGCTATCCGGCGTGCGCATGAAGCCATTACCCGCGTGCAAAAAGGACTGGCGGAAAACCTCTCCGGAGAACTGCTTTCTCTGGATCTGCAGGACTGTCTCAGTGCCCTCGGCGAGGTAACGGGACAAATCACAAATCAAGAAGTGCTAAGTAATATATTTTCTAAATTTTGCATCGGAAAATGATTCTTTCAATGACCGGCTACGGAAAAGCCGAAACAACCTTACGCGGACGCAAACTGATTTGCGAAATCCGTTCGCTAAACTCCAAATCGATGGATATATCCGTTCGTCTGGCACCGCAATTGCGTGCCCGTGAATTGGAACTCCGTACACTTCTCACACAGCGTTTGGAGCGTGGGAAAGTGGATTTGACGATATATTTCCAAGAAGACCAAACGCTTGCTGCGCCTACGGCGGTAAACTGGTCGGCGGCGGAGCAATATGCACAGCAATACAAGGATCGTTTCGGCGGTGAGGTGCCGGCAGAAGTGATGGCGGCTATTCTTCGTTTTCCGGATGTGCTCAAGACACAGGAAGATGCTTCTGATCTAACGGACGAGGAGTGGAGTAGTGTGCAGGCCTTGCTCAACCAAGCAATCGATGCTTTTATTGCGTTCCGCGCGCAAGAAGGCGCAGCATTGGAGAAAATGTTCGCAGAGAAACTGGACGGCATCATGGATTTGTTAGCGCAAGTGGAGCCGTTCGAGAAAGGTCGTGTGGCGAAAATCAAAGAGCGTTTGGAGCAAAACCTCGCGCAACTCAGCGCTGAAACACAGGCACAAATCGATCGTAACAGATTGGAACAGGAGATGATCTATTACCTTGAGAAACTGGATATTACGGAAGAGAAGGTGCGCCTTACCAATCATATCAAGTATTTCCGTGAGACAATGGCTGGCGACGGTAGCGGAGTAGGGAAGAAACTTGGCTTCGTTGCTCAGGAAATGGGACGTGAGATTAATACCCTCGGTTCCAAATCCAACCAATCGGAGATGCAGATTATCGTCGTTAAGATGAAAGATATTCTCGAGCAAATCAAAGAACAAGTACTAAACGTGTTATGATATATATTTTTTGCGCACCTTCGGGTAGCGGTAAATCAACGATGGTGAACCATCTGCTCACCAAACATCCGAACCTCTTTGAGTTGTCCATCTCTTGTACCACGCGTGCGCCGCGAGGACAAGAAGTACATGGTAAAGAGTATTATTTTATCTCTGTGGAGGACTTCCAAAAACGCATTGAGAACGATGATTTCATTGAGTACGAGCAAGTCTATGAAGGCCTTTATTACGGCACGTTGAAAGAAGAAATCGAGCGCATAGAGAAAGCCGGCAGACAGGTGTTGTTTGATGTCGATGTGAAAGGCGGCATCAATCTCAAGCGCATTCTCGAAGACCGCGCAACGTCTATTTTCATTTGTCCGCCGTCCATCGAAGAGTTACGCCGTCGTCTGGAAGGACGTGGCGATACTTCGCCTGAGATGATAGAAAAACGTCTTGCAAAGGCAGAGACTGAACTCTCATATAAGAAATATTTCGATCGCGTGGTAGTGAACGATGATCTTCACCACGCCTTCGCACAATTAGACGCTATCATTGATGAAAATAGGGATTTACGGCGGTAGCTTCAATCCCGTGCATTTCGGGCATGTAGGATTGGCAAAATGGGTCATCGAGAATACAGATCTTGATGAGCTGTGGTTGCTCGTGAGCCCGAATAACCCGCTCAAAGCGGCAGATACCCTTGCGCCGGAACAGGAACGCTTGGCGGCGGTGCGCGAAGCTATCAAAGGTATCAAAGGCCTCAAAGCCTCTGATTTTGAGTTCTCGCTGCCTCGCCCGTCATACACGGCTAACACCCTCCGCGCGCTGCAAAAAGCCTGTCCGCAACATGAGTTTACTCTCGTTATTGGCGAAGACAATCTCGCTATCTTCAATCAGTGGCGTGAGTATGAATATATACTAAAACACTTCCGCATCTTCGTTTATCCGAGACACGGAAGTGTTTCCAATATTCAATCTTCAATCTCCAATGCCAAGAATATAGAGTTCTTAGCATCTGCCCCTTATTTCGATATTTCTTCTACGGAGCTTCGGGCGCGCAAAGCGACCCGTTAATCACTCCATAGAATCTTCCATCGTATCGCCCACTATCTTGCGATAGAGTTCTTTGGCGTCGGTGGCTTTACGGATGATCTCGTGCAAGTCTTCAATCTTCACACGGTCTTGCGCCATGTTGTCGCGGTAACGAATGGTTACACATCCGTCATTGAGTGTGTCGTGGTCCACGGTAATGCAGAACGGTGTACCTACGGCATCCTGACGGCGGTAACGCTTGCCGATACTGTCCTTCTCGTCATATGCTACCTTGAAATCGAACTTCAGCAGGTTCATGATCTCGCGGGCTTTCTCGGGCAGACCGTCTTTCTTAACGAGCGGCATAATACAAGCCTTTACCGGTGCCAATACCGGCGGCAGATGCAGTACTACGCGCGTGTCGCCGCCTTCCAAAGCTTGTTCCTCATAAGCAGAGCACATCACGCTCAGGAACATACGGTCCACACCAATAGACGTCTCAATGACATACGGCGTGTAGGCCTGGTTGAGTTCTGGGTCAAAATACTCGATCTTCTTGCCGGAGTATTTGGCATGGCTGCTTAAGTCGAAGTTCGTACGGCTGTGGATACCCTCCACCTCTTTGAAACCGAACGGCATCAGGAACTCGATATCCGTTGCAGCATTCGCGTAATGCGCCAACTTGTCATGATCGTGGAAACGGTATTTTTCGTCACCTAAGCCCAGCGCTTTGTGCCATTTGAGACGGAACTGCTTCCAGTGCTCAAACCACTTCAACTCCTCGCCGGGACGAACGAAGAACTGCATCTCCATCTGCTCAAACTCACGCATACGGAAGATGAACTGACGGGCTACAATCTCGTTGCGGAAAGCTTTACCGATCTGTGCAATACCGAACGGCACTTTCATACGGCCGGTCTTCTGTACGTTCAGGAAGTTCACGAATATACCCTGTGCGGTCTCCGGGCGCAGATAGATCTTCATTGCGCCGTCTGCTGTCGAACCCATTTCTGTGCTGAACATCAGGTTGAACTGGCGTACGTCGGTCCAGTTACGCGTACCGCTGATGGGGCAAACGATCTCTTCGTCCAGGATGATCTGTTTCAACTCCTCGAGGTTGTTGTCGTTCATCGCTTTCGCAAAACGGGCATGCAGTGCCTCGCGTTTTGCGATGTGCTCTTTTACGCGCTCGTTGGTGGCTTTGAACATCTCTTCGTCAAAACTCTCGCCGAAACGTTTGCGGGCCTTTTCGATTTCTTTCTCTATCTTCTCGTCGTACTTGGCAATCTGATCCTCGATTAGCACGTCAGCGCGGTAACGCTTCTTTGAGTCGCGGTTGTCTATCAACGGGTCATTGAATGCATCTACGTGACCGGATGCTTTCCATGTCGTCGGGTGCATGAAGATGGCGGCATCGATGCCGACGATGTTCTCATGTAACAACGTCATCGAATCCCACCAGTAACGTTTGATGTTGTTTTTCAACTCCACGCCGTTCTGACCGTAGTCATATACAGCACCCAGACCATCGTAAATCTCACTGCTCGGAAATACAAAACCGTACTCCTTGCAATGCGCCACGATTTTCTTAAATGTTTCTTCTTGTGTTGCCATATAGTAGTTATTTTTTTCGATTATTCGCTAGGAACGCACGTGTCCCATGCGGTAAGCACGCAGCAATTGTTCGAGCCAGGCAATTTGCTCCAGCAGTTCTTTCCCCTTGTCCGTGTCTTTGATGCGAATACGCTTGCCGGAGTTATCTTGCAATAGCATTCGGCTATGTATATCGCTGCCGGAGAGGACAGCCTGCTCGCGGCTCTCAAACGAGTCATGTTCCACCAACTGAATGCCATGACTATTGTAGATAAGTGTATATCCGGCGATACCGGTCTTCTCTTGATAAGGCTTTGAGAACCCGCCGTCGATCACAAAGCGTTTACCGTTGGCGCGTGTCGGCGTCTCGCCTTTGATAGTACGCACCGGCACATGCCCGTTCACGATGCGTCCTGTCGCGGCATCCAGACCGAACTCTTCAAGGATTGTGTTGCAAATCTTCTCGTCGTCAGCCAACGTGAAATATGCACCTTTCTTCTCCTCCTGCACGGCTTTGTCTGCAATGAAATAACGCTCGAAAGTGGTCATGCGGTCTTTGTTGTAGAGCGGCGAAAACTCGCCTTCCCATAGATACAGCAGATAGTCCAAAGCATTCGCTTTCTCCTTGCCTTCGCCGTAGTAAGCTTTGCGGATCACTTCATCTGTGCGGTCCATCAGCGCCTTGCCGCTCACGCGTTTGCCGCATACGTCGGCTTCGGTGAATGAACCGTCTGCATTGAGTGGAATAGCGGCGTGGTAGAGTAGGAAGCCGTTGCGTACCAGATAAAGCGAACCATGCTCGTAAAGCATGCGTAAATGCCGCTGCATCTTCTCCGATTTACGGAACGAACGCCATAACTGGTTCATCAGGTCTTGTTCGTATTGACTCAGCGCATACGGGTCTTTCGGATCAACGGTCGGAAGGTTGGTATCCTGCAGCGGATATGTCTTACTTTCCAATGTGATAGTGCCTTGCGTAAAATCAATCTTGTCGAGCAGCGCACGGTGGTCCATATGCCATTCGGGGTGACGGAGAACGGTCTGTCCTTCTAACTTGAATTGAATGATGGAAATCGCCTTGTGCATCTTTGCCATCAACTGCGCCGAACGCGTCAAGCGTGGATTGTTCTCGAAATCTTTTGTCTGCCAGATGGTACACGGGTCATCGCCATAGACAGTCATTGCGAAATTCGCCAGAGGTAACAGGTTGATGCCATAACCTTCCTCGAGCGTCTCTATGTTCGCATAGCGAATGCTAACGCGCAGAACAGTGGCCAGCAGCGCCAAATTACCCGCCATGGCACCCATCCATTCAATGTCGTGGTTGCCCCATTGCACATCGTAGTCGCGCACCGTAGATAGCACATCTAGTATTTTGGAAGCACCTGGTCCACGGTCGAAAATATCGCCCACTACATGCAGCGTGTCAATTGTCAGCCCATGAATGAGATAACTGATGGCGATGAGCAACTGGTCGGCACAACCGGTCTCGATGATGGCATCAATGATAGCGTTGTAATACGTCTGGCGGTCTTTCTGCTCGAGGTTTGATTCGTGCAGCAACTCGCCGATGATATATGCGTAGTCCTGCGGCAGCAGTTTATGCACTTTACTACGACTGTATTTGATCGTCACTGCTCGCGCTACTTCTACCACCTGCTGCAAACGACGTTTGTACCATTCCTCAAGAGTTGGCAGATTGGATATTTGCGAATTGAGCACAAATGACTTGTCTGATTTCTCGCCGGCGTAGAAACGCTTGATGAGTTCAATACGTTCGTCGGGGTAATAAATCAATGCGCAAAGCGCACGCTTTTCCTCCTCGCTGATGGTATTGCCGTACACTTCGTCCACTTTCTTGCGCACCACACCCGAGGCATTCTTAATCATATGAATGAAGGCCATCGATTCGCCGTGAAGGTCACTCACAAAATGCTCTGTGCCTTTCGGCAACGACAAAATCGCCCGCAAGTTAATCAACTCCGAGATGACGGCTTGCTCGTTCGGAAATTTCTCACTCAATAAGCGTAAATAGCGTTCGTCTTGCATAGTTATGATGTTCAATACCGGTTTTGCGCCGCAAAATTACTGCTTTTTTTTGATATACGCAAACTTTTTTCAAAGAAAAAATGCAAAAAAATGCACTCAACTCTTGCACATTCCAAAAAAAAGTAGTAATTTTGTAGCCGATTTTGCAAAGTCTACTTGACAATTGTCATAAAAAACACGTATTGATACCATGCAGAAACGGAATTTATCCTTTACGCAACTCTTTAATTTGAGTTTTGGATTTTTCGGAGTACAAATTGCTTATGCGCTTCAGAGCGCGAATATCTCCCGTATTTTTGCTACGCTGGGTGCTGACCCTCACACGCTCAGTTTCTTCTGGATTTTACCTCCGCTGATGGGTATGATTGTGCAGCCGTTGGTGGGTAAGTATAGTGATAAGACTTGGACTCGTCTCGGTCGCCGCAAACCCTATCTGCTTGTAGGTGCGCTCATTGCTGTAGCGGTGATGTTGCTTCTGCCTAACGCCGGAGACTTCACTTTTGCGCAATCCGCTTTTCTCGGTCTTAATGCAGCTATGTGGTTCGGGCTCTTCAGCCTGATGTTCCTTGATACATCCATCAACATCGCTATGCAGCCGTTTAAGATGATGGTTGGCGATATGGTAAACGAGGAGCAGAAAGGTACGGCCTACGCTATACAGTCCGCGCTCTGTAATGCCGGTTCGGTGGTAGGTTACCTCTTCCCGATTTTCTTTACTTGGATTGGTATCGCTAACACGGCTCCGGAAGGCGTCATTCCCGATTCCGTCAAGTGGTCGTTCTATGCGGGCGCAGCAATCCTCATCCTCTGCTCGCTCTATACTTTCGCTACAGTAAAGGAGCTTAACCCGCAGGAATATGCGGAGTTCCACGGCATCAAGGAGAAAAATGACCAATCACCAATCTCCAATGAACAATCGGAGGAAGGTTTCATAACCTTGCTTCGTAAGGCGCCGTCCGCTTTCTGGACCGTTGGTCTTGTGCAGTTCTTCTGCTGGGCTGCTTTCATGTATATGTGGACTTATTCGAATGGTACTATTGCCGTCAATTGTTTCGGTTGGGATGGTATCAACGCGGCTGACGCAGCCTTCCAGGACGCTGGAGGTTGGGTAGGTGTGGTCTTCTGTGTGCAAGCCGTGGGCTCGCTCCTTTGGGCGGCGTTCATTCCCAAACTCGAGCATTGGTTCGGCAATAAAGGTGCATATGCTGTCTCTCTCCTTGTAGGAGCGGTGGGCTTCATCTCCGTTTGGTTTGTAACCAACCAATGGATTCTCTTTGTTAGTTATGCCCTTATCGGAGCAGCTTGGGCAGCCATGCTGGCATTGCCGTTCACGATTGTTACCAACGCTATCAAGGGTGGTAACATGGGATATTACCTCGGCTTGTTCAATTGTACGATTTGCGTGCCGCAGATCTGTGCAGCCCTTTGCGGTGGACTTCTCCTTAAATATATATGCGCGCACGTACAAGCCGGAATGCTGGTGGTAGCCGGTGTGCTCCTTATCCTTGGCGCTGCGTCCGTATTCCTTATCAAAGAAAAAGAGTAACAATAACAAACAATTAATACTAACCAAACACAAAGCAAAATGAAAAACAATCTTCTTTCATTACGCGCCGTGCTATTATCCTTCCTGCTACTCACAGGAATGGCTGCGTTCGCGCAGGTGTCCGTACGCGGTACGGTTACCGATGCCGCGAACGGTGAGCCTATTATCGGCGCTTCTGTGCTGGAAATCGGTACTACCAATGGTACGATTACCGATTTTGATGGTAATTTTGAACTCAAAGTGCAATCGGGCGCAAAGCTCTCCATCTCCTACATGGGTTATAAAACCCAGGAGCTGGATGCTTCTCCTTCAATGAATGTACGGTTGGGTGAGGACTCCGAGCTTCTGGATGAAGTGGTCGTTGTCGGTTATGGTGTCGTGAAGAAAAACGACGCTACCGGTGCGGTGACCGCTATCAAACCGGATGACATGAACAAGGGTCTGAATACCACTGCAACCGACATGTTGTCGGGTAAGATTGCCGGTGTGAACGTAACATCCTCGGGTGGTGCTCCTGGTGCAGGCGCTACAATCCGTATTCGTGGTGGTTCGTCTCTCGCCGCTTCCAATGACCCGCTTATCATCATCGATGGTCTGGCAATGGATAACAATGGTATCCAGGGTGTGTCCAACCCGCTTTCGTTGGTGAACCCGGCGGATATTGAGACCTTTACGGTCCTCAAAGACGCTTCCGCTACCGCCATCTACGGTAGCCGTGCATCCAACGGTGTCATCATTATTACCACTAAGAAAGGTGCACAGGGCAGCAAACCAAAATTCTCGTATGAAGGTAACGTCTCTATGGCGAACCTCGTGAACCGTCTTGAAACTTTGACTGGTGACGACATCCGTAAATACGCCAGTGATCTGGGCCATAGTAGTTCAAAGACCAAATGGCTCGGTGTGTATAACACCGATTGGCAGGACCAGATCTACCGTGCCGCTATCTCCACCGACCATAACTTCTCCGTTACCGGTGGTTTGAAGAACATGCCGTACCGTTTCTCGGTAGGTTATACGCTCCTCAATGGTATCGTTAAGACCAACAGCATGCAGCGTGTAACGGCTTCGATGAACTTGAACCCGTCGTTCCTCGACAAGCACCTCGTCTTCAACCTCAATGCAAAGGGTATGTATATCTACAACCATTATGCAGCAGGTGTCGTTGGTGCAGCGCTCTCGATGGACCCGACGCAACCTGTTAAAGGTGGTAATCCTTATCGTTACGATGGTTCGGAGCCTACTATCAAAGGCGCCGGTGGTGTGACGATGACAGAGACGGAGATAGCGAACAACTATTTCGGCGGATACTACCAGCGTGCTACCCGTGCTAACTACGGCGACCCCGCTTGGCCTTACACCGTTAACCGTAACACAACAGGTAACCCGGTGGCAGCGTTGGAGCAAGAGACCTACCTCGCTAACTCCGGTTCGTTCGTAGGTAACCTCGAGGGTGATTATAAGATTCACGGCTTTGAGGATCTTCACCTCCACGCTAACTTCGGTGCTGACTACTCTTATGGTAAATCCACTACGGATATTAGCCCGTATTCCTTCTCCAACCACTACTATGGCTGGCAAGGATGGGAAGAGACCCGTAAATACAACCTCCTTTTCACGGCTTACGCACAGTATGCACATGACTGGGAAGAGGGTGGTGGACACCACTTCGATATCATGGCGGCTTACGAGTGGCAACACTTCTACCGCGATGGTTCCCGCGATGGTTGGGGAAGCTATCCTGCTAACTCGCAGCTGTCTGATGGCACGGCAAACCCCAAGGCTGGTCAGATGAAAGACGACACTCGTTCGCAATATAGATGGATGACCGAGAACTACCTCGTTTCCTTCTTCGGACGTTTGAACTGGACCGGTTGGAACCAACTCATGATTACTGCTACATTCCGTGCCGATGGTTCGTCTCGTTTCCACAAGAATAACCGCTGGGGCTTCTTCCCATCTGCAGCTCTCGGTTGGAAGATCAAAGAGTCCTTCGCTGCACTCCGTGACAACAATACCGTCAGCGAGTTGAAGCTTCGTCTCAACTACGGTATCACCGGTCAGCAGGAAATCGGTCAAGGTGACTACCCGTACTTCGCTACGTATTATGTTTCCCAGCCGCACGCATATTATCCTGTCGGCGGTGACAACCTCCTTTATTTGGACGCGGATGGTAAGGTCGTTTATGATGGTTCCGGTACGCAAGTCGTAGACGGCGACGGTCTGGCTCTCTATTACCACTATCGTCCTGATGCTGTCAACACTGAGTTGACGTGGGAGAAGACCACCACCTACGGTGCCGGTATTGACTACGGTTTCCTCAATAGCCGTATCACCGGTAGTATTGACTACTACTATCGTGTTACCAATGACCTGATCAACGTGGTGAATGTACCGGCAGGTGCTAACTTCCGCAACAAGGTCGTAAGTAACATCGGTTCGCTTTATAACCAAGGTATCGAGTTCTCAATTAACGCTGTAGCTATCGATATGGCGAAGGACCCGAGTAAGTTCAAATGGGATCTCGGTTTCAACTTCACTTGGAATGAGAACAAGATCACCAAACTGAATCAGGCTACCAACGACAGCACCTATTATGTGCCGACTGGCGGTATCAGCGTAGGTACCGGTGGTACTATCCAAGCGCACAAAGTGGGCTACGCTGCTTCTACCTTCTATGTATATAAGACTGAGAAGGGCGTGGATGAGAACGGTAACCCGATGTATTACGCTGTCGACCTCAATAAAGATGGTCAAGTCAACGGTGAAGACCGTTACATGCATAAGAGCCCGATGGCGCCCATCACCTTGGGATTCCAGACCAAGTTCCAGTTCTATAACTTCGACCTTGGTCTCACACTCCGTGCTTCCATTGGCAACTATGTGTACAATGGTGTATTGGCGGGCGGAATCTACAATGTAGCTCCGGATAACGTTTATACCAACCTCCAGGGCGGTTACTGCGGTTTGACCCGCATAGCTTACAATACCTACTGGACTGGTATGAAGTCCGATGGCATGAGTGCCATGATTTGGGACAAAGCAACGAACGCTTATGTAGCAGGCGATCCGTTCAGTGACTGGTTCTTGACCGACTACTTCGTTGAGGATGCTTCCTTCCTCCGCTGCGATAACATCACGCTGGGTTATACCTTTGATGAGAAAGTCACCAAGAATAAACTCCACGCGCGTATCTATGCTACGGTGCAGAACCCGTTCGTTATCTCCGCATATAAAGGACTGGATCCGGAAATCTTCGGCGGTATCGATAATAATATCTACCCGCGTAGTATGACTACTGTGCTGGGTGTTAGCTTGCAATTCTAATAAGTGAAAGGAGACAAACGTTATGAAAACTTTAGAAAAATATTTGATTTGCGTAGTCGTTTCCCTCTTTGGTCTCACTGCTTGTGTGCAGGACTTGGATGTTGTGCCGCACGATGAGAACAAGATTATGGACTTCGACCAAGACGCTGTTTTCTCCAAATGTTATGCTACGCTCGCGGTTACTGGTCAGCAAGGACCTGCCGGTAGCGGTGACGTGGATGACATTGATGAAGGTACTTCGGCATTCATTCGTATGGTCTGGGAGTTGCAAGAGTTCCCGACGGACGAGTGCTATGTTGCTTGGAATGACCCGGGTCTGCCTGAGATTCGTACCATCCGCTGGAACTCTCTGAACCAGTTGGTACAGGGTCTGTACTATCGTTTCTATTTCAACATCACGCTCTGCAATCACTTCCTTGAGAATGCGAAGGCAGATCATAGCGCTGATGCGCCTAACCAGATTGCAGAGGTTCGTTTCCTCCGCGCGCTCAACTATTACTATCTCGTCGATATGTTCGGCTCGGTGCCGTTCGCTGACAAAGTGAACGCTTCCCAGAAACCGCAATATACCCGTCTGCAGATGTATAATTGGGTAGAGGAAGAACTCAAGGATCTGGAGACCAAACTGCCGGAGACACGTACCAACGATTTCCGCGTGGATAGATATGCTGCTAAGCTTTTGCTCGCACGTATGTATCTGAATGCCGAAATCTATACCGGTGTTCCGCAATGGGAGTTGGCCGCTAAGTATGCTAAGGAAGTCATTGACGGCCCGCATAAACTGCACACCACTAGTGCTGGTGGTATCTATACCCCGTATCAGGAGATGTTCATGGGTGATAACTACCGCGTAGTCGGTGGTGCTGCCGGTGAAGGTATCCTCAATATCTATCAAGACGGTGTTCATACGCAGTGCTGGGGTGGCTCTACTTTCCTCGTCGCCGCTTGTCGTGACAAGAGCGTTTACGTTAACCCCGCTACTTCTGAAGGTTGGGCTGGTTTCCGTTGCTCGCCGGAGTTCGTAGAGAAATGGTTGCCGCTTGATCAGACCGAGACTACGCTCTACAACGAGTTCGATATGCCTGGTATCTTGGGGGATGACCGCGCTATCCTCTGTTCCAAACTTAACACCGACAAACCGGTCGTTTCTGCGGACACTACTATTGCTACCGCTGATTCTATTAGAACGCGTGGCGACATGGGTGAATTCTACAGCGGCTGGTCGATGCTCAAATGGACAGGTCGTTATATAGAGAACCCGAAGGGGGAAAATATCACTATCACGCCGCATAACGCACAGTTCCCCGATACAGACGTGCCGTTCATGCGTGTGGCTGAGGCTTATCTGACTTATGCTGAGGCTGTCTTCCGTGGCGCTCCTGCTAGCGGAATGTCGGCTGAGGACGCCGTTAAGGCGCTTCGCGACCGTGCGCATAACGCTAAGCCGTTCACTATCGATGAGCAGTTCCTCCTCGATGAGTGGAGCCGTGAGTTCTATGCCGAAGGTCGTCGTCGTATTGACCTCGTCCGCTTCGGTCAGTTTGCTGGACCGCAAGCTACATATCATTGGGAAGGTCGTGGAGGTAAGAAATCCTCCGAAGGACTTGTTTCCCTCGATAAGAAATTCAATGTCTATCCGATTCCTGAGTCTGACATCGTCGCCGGTGGTCTTACCCAAACGGATGGCTATTAATAAGACACAAAGGATACAAATACAAGATATATCCTTGTAAATAAATCTTTTTTATTAACAATTTTTTAAAACAAAACATCATGAAAAAATTATTTTTAGCCGTTATGGCTGTAGCTACCATTGCTATGGTAGGTTGTAAAAAGGGTGGTAACGAGCCCGTAGGTCCTGTAGGTCCTGGTGGTGGCGGCGGTGGCGGAGAAACCGAAGTTGAGGAGACTCCTGAAGTAGCTGCTCCGGCTGCTGGTTCTGTTACTCTCGTTATCCAGATTCCGGAAGGAACTGAGTGCAACGGTATCGCTTTCAAGGGTACTTTGGATGGCTCTAAATGGAGTGGAGAAGACACCTATGTATCGGAGACAACTGCAGAAGCTTCTTCTGCTGAGTGCATTAAGTTCGCTAAAGTTGAAGGCAAGAAGACTTGGTTCCAGGCTACATTCAAATTGGGTGAAGCTGGTCTGAAAGGTAAAGTTTGCTTGATTTACAAAGGCGACAAAAACTGGCAAGGCCAATTTGAGAACTGGGAGATCATTGAAAGTTACACTACTTCTGAGACTTCTATCTCCGGTGACGGTAACCTTGAGATTGCTACCTCTGGTCTCGTTTATGTAAAGATTGGTGGCTGGCAGAAATCTGAGTGCGCTGCTGCTAAGCTGACTCCGCGTAAGATCACTCTGATTGCTCCGACGAACCAATGTGGTGCAGCTACTCCGACCGTTGTTGGTACATTCAACAACTGGAACGAGAAAGAGTTCCCGATGACAAAAGTCGCTGGTAAGGACAATACTTGGGAGGCTACTATCCAAGCAGAGGACAAAGACAAATTCAAATTTGGTACTACTGATGGTTGGGAAGGCCAAATCAAAGTTTACGATGCAGAGAAAGACGAGTGGAATGACAATGGTGACGTCGAAATCGGTACAAAAACCGAGTTCACGATTGACTACTCCGCTGGTAAATGGGGTGGTTGCACGGAATAATTTCATTGCAAATTCTTTAAAGGATAGCCTGAGTTCGCTCAGGCTATCTTTCTTTTTCATCCCTTCTCCAAACCAATTACGCCCCAATTACGAGTCAACATCGAACCAATATCGTATCCTACCCACCCTTATATATACTTTGTATATATCCTGTGATTTTGATTTTTTTTACATATTTTTATTTGTATATCTCGAAAAAAAGTAGTACCTTTGCAGCAATTATTACAATATTTACCTTTCGTATCATGAAAAAACTTGCAATTCTTATGCTTACTGTAGCATTGATGGCTTGTGCAAACAAGCAAGCGCGTTTGGAAAACGAATGCCTCTATTCTTCTCGTAACGCACAATTTGCCTTCTGGTCCAATATCGCTGAACAAATGGAAGTGCGGCTTTATGACGATGCCCAAACGACAACGTTTGAGGCAGTTCCGTTAACCAAAGGCGATGATGATTTCTGGCGTGCCAAAGTGCGCGGCGACCTTGCCGGAAAGTATTATACCGTTCGTTCTTTCCAAAATGGCGCGTGGTCGGAAGAATCGCCCGGCATCTTTGCGAAAGCGGTAAGCGTGAATGGCGCCCGCGCTGCTATTTTGGACTTGCGGCAGACGAATCCGGATGGCTGGGCAAACGACCGTCGCCCCGAAATGACCGATCCGACAGATATTGTAATCTACGAGACGCACATACGCGATTTCACGATGTCGCCCAACTCTGGCGTTACTCATAAAGGGCAATTCCTCGGCTTGGCTGAACGCGTGGATTATCTCAAGGAACTCGGTATCACACATCTCCAAATCCTGCCTTTCTTTGACTACGGCAGCATTGACGAGACTAAAACAATATCAAACAACGTCAAACCATCTCAAACAACATCAAACCTATACAACTGGGGTTATGATCCGGTCAATTACAATGTGCCGGAAGGCGGTTATTCTTCTGACCCATACAATCCCTCTGCCCGCATTCGCGAAGCGAAAGCGATGATTATGGCATTACACGCAGACGGAATACGCGTAGTGATGGACGTTGTTTATAATCATACTTATAATGCCGAAGGCTGTGCGCTCGGACGCGTTGTGCCGTATTATTTTTATCGCATGAACGCTGACGGCACTTATGCTAATGGCTCCGCTTGCGGAAATGAGACCGCCAGCGACCATGAGATGATGCGTCAGTTCATGATTGAGTCTGTTTGCTATTGGGCGCGCGAGTATCATATTGATGGCTTCCGCTTTGACCTTATGGGCATTCATGACCAAGAGACCATGCGTCAGATTCGTGCAGCGCTGGATGAGATTGATCCGTCCATTCTCACTTATGGCGAAGGATGGTCTGCCACTGCGCCCGCTTATCCCGCAGAGCAACTGGCGATGAAAAAATACACATATCTGATGCCGCGTGTTGGCGCTTTCAGTGATGACATCCGTAATGCTCTTATTGGTTCGCCTTTTGATCACGAGCGTGGCTTTGCTTCCGGCAATCCCGCAGGAGTCAAAGATGTGATGCGCGGACTCATCGCTTGCCCCGAATGGAGTGGGGAACCCGCGCAGCATATCAGTTATATCACCTGTCATGATAACTATTGCCTGCGCGACCGCATTGCCGTGAGTGCGCCCGAAGAATCGCAAGCCACGCAACTCCGCATGAATAAATTGGCGCAGACGGCGGTTCTTGTCTCGCAGGGCACTGCATTCCTTTACGGAGGAGAAGAAGTGTTCCGCACCAAAAGAGGTATTGACAATAGTTATCAAAGCCCCGATAGTATCAATGTGATTGCTTGGGAGAATCGTTCGCAGTTCAGCGACTTATATACCTATTATCGTCAGATGATTGCTATCCGCCGCGCGCACAAAGGTTTCCGTCTTGGTGCTGCAGATGCGGTAAAAGAGCATGTGGAATTCTTACCGACGGATAACGAGAATCTTATTATCTACGCTATCAAGGATCTGGAAGGTATCGATACTGCCAAATCGCTGATAGTCCTTCTCAATGGAAGTGCCAAAACGGCAGAAGCAGAAATTCCCGAAGCTGAATACACCGTGTTGGCGCATGATGGCGAAGCTGACGCGCAGGGCTTGGGACTTCTCCGAACCAACCGAGTGACGGTAGAGCCTTACTCCGCCACTATTTTGGCTCAAAACTGAAAGTGCCTTTCCAGCCTTTCTTGAGAATAAAGGTACATTGACCGGCAAAAGCGTGCATCTGCGGTTGAACAAAACTGTCAAGGCACGCTGCATCGCCGTTGGCCGCTGCCACAAATCCGTCACCCTCGTAGCGAATCAGATTGTCGGCAAACGGGCAGAGGTTGCCTTTTTTGTCCACCACCCGGATCGTCATATAGCATAACTCCTCTGGATGCTCTTTCTCGTTGGCCCAGATAATCTCCAGATGATCCGGCTCGCTGGCGGTATTGATGAATACGCGCTCCGCCTCACGACCACTCTTGTCGTATGCTACTACTTTCAGCGTGCCTTTCTTATACGGCACGTCGAACCACATCAATCGGTAACGCGGCAGTAACTCTGGTCGTGGAGCAGAACCCCATTCCGGCACTTCAAACTGACCCACTTTGGGCATTGCACTCACGCCTTTGATGGTTTTGCCTTTCGCCAGTTGTTGCGTCTCTTTGGCGGTTGCAAAACGTAACCTGCCGTAACTCTTCTTATTCACAAATAGCTCCGCGCTCGGATAATTGGTATAGCAGGAAACGGTTACTTTGTCCTTTTTGCCCCAGTTCCAGTGCGGTAACACGTGCAGTGTCTTGTCTTTCTTGTTCCATTGACTCCGATACAACCAGTACCGGTCTTTTGGCAGCGATGCCAAATCGATAATGCCGAAATAACTGCTGTGACTAGGCCATGCGTCTGTGTCATAAGGCGATGGCTCACCTAAATAGTCAAAACCTGTCCAAACGAACTGTCCTAACGTCCAGTCATAATCATCCTGCAGTTGGAAATCCTGTTCCGGCAGTCCGGACCACGCGCAGTATTCAAGGTCGTAACCGGATGACTGATTGTCCGGATATTTGGCGTCGGGTTGAATGACTGCAGGCAGTTTATATACGCCGCGCGAGGATACGGTTGAAGCCGTCTCGCTGCCTAGAATCATTTTCTGCGGCAGGTTTTCATAACCTTCTATATATCGGCTCGTGCGGTAATTGAATCCCGGCAACTCTACCGCTGCGCCAAAGCCGTTATGAATTACCTGTTTCGCTTGGTCCATACCGTTCGTAACTGGTCGGGTAGGGTCTAACTGATGGAATAACTCCTGCAGTTCCGTCACGATCTTAATGCCGTCGTCCAGCACTTGATTCCAAACTTCGTTACCACTCGACCATAACATTACGCAGGCATTGTTGCGGTAATGTTTGACCATATTGGTGATGTCCCATTTCCACCAGTCTGCAAACTCTTTGCTGTAATCATTTTCCGTCTTGCCGTGGTTCCAGACGTCAAAAGGCTCAATCATCATCATCATACCCATCTCGTCGCATAATTCTACCAACTCCGGCGCAGGCATGTTATGACTTGTGCGGATGGCATCGCAACCCATGTTCTGCAGCATTTTTAGTTGGTGACGCAACGCATCTTTATGTACTGCCGCACCCAACGGACCTAAGTCATGGTGCAGACAAACGCCTTTGAACTTACGCGTCTTGCCGTTCAACTGAAAACCGTGTTCTTTGGTATAACTGATGCTCCGGATTCCGAAAGTGGTCTCTTTGACGTCCAGCACCTCGCTGCCTCGCATAACGCGAGTGCGCGCCAAGTGCAGATGCGGTGTTTCAGGGCTCCATAACTGCGGTTTGAGAATATCCACGTAATCCTGTTGTCCGTGCAACGTAGCAATCACTTCACCTTCAAAGATAATGTCCGTCTCTACTTGTACGCCAGCCGCTTCGGCGGTGGTTTCATCTACGCCGTTTTGCAAATCCACCGTCACTTCAACACGCGCCCGCTCGCTTGTCACTTCCGGTGTCCGCACCAACACACCGAATGTTGGCACGTGAATAGGATGGCTCTCTAATAAATGTACGTTTCTATATAATCCTGCGCCTGGATACCAACGGCTTTGCTGAGGTTTGTTTTCCAGCCAAACATCAATATCCACGCTGTCTCCGGTAATGAGTTGTGGCAAAATATAGCAATCAAACGTATTGTATCCGTACGGCCAGTAAACCATCTCTTCGCCATTTACATATACATCGGCATGACTCATCGCTCCGTCAAAGACAAGTGTATAAAAACGGTCTTTGTTCACCGCCACGCGCGTCTTGTAGTGCCCTTTGCCCATCCATGGCAGTCCACCGCTACGCCCAGTTTTCCATGTCGGCTCACTCTCTCCATTCTGCACCACAATAACTTCCTGTAAGTCATTCGCACGGTCAAAAGGACCGCTGATGGCCCAATCGTGCGGCACGGTCACTTCATGCCATGTGGTATCTACATTCGGCATCTGGTCCGAAGGTTCTTGCCGGAATTGCCAACTCGTCAGCAACGTGCTGATGGCTAATAGGATACTGATATTCATAATACGCGTTTTCTAGAATTCTGATTGCTTGAATTTGCCTGCAAAAGTACAAAAAAAATCGCATATATACAAACAAAATACAGATTTATGTTAAAAAACATATTAAAATTGTTGTGTATGTCGAAAAAAAGTAGTAACTTTGCAGCGAAAACAAAAATATGCAGTTATTAACCGTTAAATCTTATAAGCTATGACAAACGTACAATTGGAAATTCTTCTTTATTCACTCCTCTTCGTCCTTATTGGACTGATGTTGGTTTCTTTCTTCTTGGTGTTTAACTGGTTTGATGCGCGCGATCGTCTGAAAGTTGTGCGTGAAGTTACGCGTGAGCAGACTATCAATGCTATCCGCCATGCCCATAATAAATGCCGTATATTGCTTTATATTAGCCTTATTCTGGCTATCGCGTATATACCTATTCCCTTCTCGCTGGGCGATTTCTATGGTACGCTGGCTTATCCCGCTGTGGTTATTCTGGCGGACCTCTTGATGCTGATTACGCTTCGCATGGGAGCGAAAAAAGCAATCGCCAGTATCAATGATTACGTGATTGAGAATGAGGAACATGTGCGTGAGGCGGCTATAGCGCGTGAGCATGTGCGCGAGCAGTGGCGTAAAGAAGCGCCGGTGCTCAATCCGCAGGCAATGGAAATCATTCACGAGTCGCTGGGCGAGAACTATGAGGTATGGTTCAAACATGACATTCTCGTTGGTCGTGATATATTGGCGAACGTAGAAGACGGTGTGTTGTATGCTCAGGGAGTGGTAGTGCCGTTCTCCGATATCATGGAGGTGCGCCGAGGCAGAAAGGACCTCAAATTGGTGACCATCAATAGTATGCACCCCTTCATTACGCTGGACTTCGGTATTCTGCCTATCAATCCCGAGACTGGTAATAAATACCAGGACGAGATAGCAGAGAAGATTGAGAAACTGATGCAATAAAAAAAGAGGCACACGCCTCTTTTTTTTAGTAACTTTCTTCTTCGTTAGGAAAACTACTATCTTTTACCGCATCTATATAGGCGCTTGCCGCACCCTTCACTTCCTCTGCCAACTTCGCGAAATGGCGGAGGAACTTCGGCTTGAAGCCCTGGTTCAATCCTAACATATCGTGCAGCACGAGTACTTGTCCGTCGCATTTATTGCCGGCACCGATGCCGATGACCGGACAACCGACGGCTTTCGTTACGCGTTCTGCCAGTGCCGCAGGTATCTTCTCCAGCACAATGCTGAAACAGCCTGCCTCGTCCAGTAACTTTGCGTCATGCACTAATTTCTCCGCTTCTGCCTCCTCTTTGGCTCTCAATCTGTAGCCGCCGAACTGATTCACACTCTGAGGCGTCAATCCTAGATGACCCATCACAGGCACACCCGCTTGAATCATATGTTTGATAGCAGGCAAGATCTCTTCGCCGCCTTCCAGTTTCACGGCATCACAACCGCTCTCTTTGAGGATTTTAATGGCATTACGTACCGCATCTTCTTCGCTTACCTGATAACTGCCAAAGGGCATATCGCAAACCACCAACGCATGCTGTGCCGCGCGCACAACACCTTTCGTGAGGAAGATCATCTCATCCACCGTAATAGGCAGCGTGTATTGGTTGCCGCATACCACGTTGCTCGCGCTGTCGCCGACAAGCAGAATATCGATGCCGGCCTCATCTACCAGACTTGCCAGTGTGAAATCGTAACTTGTCAGCATGGCAATCTTCTCTCCGTTTGCCTTCATCTGACGCAACTTAGCCGTAGTCATCCGACTGTTTTGTACATGTACACTCATATTATTTCTTTTTCAATATTATCCAAATGATGATAGGTGCTCCGAACAATGCGCTGACCGTGCTTATCGGTAGCGGGTAAACAAAGAGCGAACAGAGCACATCGCAAACTAACAGCAGGCAGGCACCAATAAGGGCGCTTGCCGGTATTGTCACGCGGTGATTAGAGGTATGGAAGATACCTCGCGCGATATGAGGAACGGCTACGCCGATAAACGCTATCGGTCCGCAGAAAGCCGTTACGCCGCCCGCTAGCAGACCTGTTGCCAGCACGATGAACAAACGCGTACGCCCCACATGTATTCCCAGCCCGCGTGCGTAATCTTCGCCTAACAACAAACCGTTCAATGGCTTCATAGCCAATATGACGAACAGCGTGCCGAGTATCAGTATCGGAATCAGCAACTGCATATCGCTCCAACTGACGCTACTCAGACTTCCCAATGTCCAAACGATGAAAAGCTTCAATGCATCTGGGTTCGCGAAGTTCTGCAGCAGGCTTACCAATGCACCGGCTATCGAACCGAACATCATACCTACAATCAACAGGCTCACGTTACTCGTCACGCGCTTGCTTACCGCCAGCACTAACAGCAACACCAGCGTTGCGCCTATACAGGCCGCAAAAGGAAGGCTGACTGCCAATCCGCCCGCTGCTAACCCGCCAATCGCGGATAACATCGTCAGCAGCGCTACACCCAGGCTGGCACCCGAACTCACGCCCAAGGTATAAGGACCGGCTAACGGATTGCGGAAAAGCGTCTGCATGATAAGACCCGAAACGGACAATGCACCACCCGCAAGAATAGCGGTGATGGCCTTCGGCAAACGGATGGCATGCAATATATTGCGTTCCATCACGCTCAACTCGTCAAAGGGCCACAACCATATACTGCCGCTACAGATGTCAAGGCAGAAAAGGAGTGCCAAAACAATGCCCAACCCTATGAATATTCCCGCATTTCGTTTCATTACTCACAAATTGCGTGCAAAATTACTGCTTTTTTTTGATATATCAAAATTTTTTCATATTTTAGCATCATTTATCGAGTCAGTATCGAGCCGTTATCGAGCCATTATCGAACCATTATCGAACCAATATCGAAACATAAACTCCTTAAGGACGTTTATTTTTGCACGTAAAAATTTGCATATGTCATTTTTTTTTTGTACCTTTGCGCCCGATTTTGTTAAAATGGAGGAAAACGGGCTTATATTCAGGTGTTTTGCGAGCGGTAGTAGCGGAAACTGTTACTATCTCGGTACGCGGCAGCGAGGCATTCTTATTGATGCCGGGATTTCTGCGCGCTCCATTCAGAAATACCTGCGCGAAATGGGGCTTGATTTTCAGAATATTATGGGCGTGCTCATTACGCATGATCATGCAGATCACATCCGCGCCGTAGGAACGCTCGGCGAGCGCGTACATCTGCCTATTTATACAACCGCGGAGATCCATGAGGGCATAGACCGCAACTACGGTGTGCGAGAGAAACTGCGTACCAGTCGCCGCTTTTTCAAGAAAGGCGAGGAGTGGGAATTGTGTGGTATGCGTATCAATACCTTTGGTATAGAGCATGACTCTACCGATTGCCTTGGCTATTGCATTGATTATCAGGACCAACGCTTCGTATTGATGACCGATTGCGGGTCTGTGAATGCAGAGATGGAGGCTTATATCCGCACCGCCAATCATCTTGTCATCGAAGCCAATCATGACGAGCATATGTTGCTTAATGGTCCGTATCCAACTTACCTCAAGGAACGTATTCTCAGCCCTACCGGTCACCAAAGTAATGATGTTTGTGCCGAATTGATTGAGCGGAATTGGCATCCGGACTTACGAAACGTATGGCTGTGCCATCTCTCGTTGGAAAACAATGACCCCGATGTGGCATATAATACTGTCGCGGCTTCGCTTGAGGAGTTGGAGATTGAGCCGGGGAAGGATATCTTTATCAAACCGCTTGACCGCACAACGCCAAGTCCTGTTTATGAATTGAACGATAAAATGATTACCGAATAGTATGGAACGTTTAGTCATTATACCCACTTACAACGAAAAGGAGAACATCGAAGCCATTATCACCGCGGTGATGGAGTTGCCGATTTTATTCCATGTGCTGGTTATTGATGACGGGTCGCCTGACGGCACCGCGGACATCGTTAAGCGCATGATGAAGGGCAAATACAAAGATTGCATCTTCCTCGTCGAGCGTTCCGGTAAGCAGGGACTCGGCACGGCATATATAGCCGGCTTCAAATGGGCAATTGAGCATAAGGCAAACTATATCTTTGAGATGGATGCCGATTTCAGCCATAACCCGCAAGACCTGCTCAAACTCTATGACGCTTGTGCGAACAAGGGCGCAGACCTCGCTATCGGTAGTCGTTATGTGACTGGTGTTAATGTGGTTAACTGGCCGATGGGACGTGTGCTGATGTCTTACTTTGCCTCCAAATATGTACGTTTCGTACTGGGCATCAATGTACATGACACCACCGCCGGATTCGTATGCTACAGACGGCATACATTGGAAACTATTGAATTGGACAAGATCCGTTTTAAAGGCTATGCCTTCCAAATAGAAATGAAGTTCACTGCAGCTCAATGCGGCGCGAAAATCATCGAAGTACCAATTATCTTTGTTAACCGTGTATTGGGTACTTCAAAAATGTCCGGAGGTATTTTCTCCGAGGCGTTGTTAGGCGTTGTTCGTCTCAAAATCTCTTCTTGGTTCCGCAAATATCCTAAGTTATGACCTTAGAACAACATATCTCTTCACTGGCAAAGGCAGCCGTCAAAGCGCTATATGATTTTGAAGCCGCTGATGCTCAGATACAATTGCAAAAAACCCGTCCGGAGTTCGAAGGAAACATCACACTTGTGGTGTTCCCCTTTGTTAAGATAGCCCGTAAATCCCCGCAAATGGCGGCTGATGAAATCGGGCATTGGATGCAGGAAAACGGGCAAGGATTAGTAGCCAAATTCAATGCTGTACAAGGTTTCCTGAACCTTGTGATTAATGATTCATTCTGGGTAGAACAACTAGAAGCAATCGATGCCGATGACAACTACGGACGTTTCAAATGTCCAAATGGTAAATGCGAAAATGACAATATGCTGATGATGGTTGAGTATTCTTCGCCGAACACCAATAAGCCGTTGCACCTTGGGCATGTGCGTAATAATCTTCTAGGTTTCTCTATTGCACAAATCCAAGAAGCCAATGGATGGAAAGTGGTCAAGACAAACATCGTCAATGATCGCGGTATTCATATCTGCAAATCCATGCTCGCGTGGCTTAAATTCGGCAATGGCGAGACTCCTGAATCGTCCGGAAAGAAGGGTGACCACCTCATTGGCGATTATTATGTGCGCTTTGATGTGGAGTATAAGAAACAGATAGCCGAACTCATGGCGGCTGGCAAAGATGAAGAAACTGCCAAACGCGAGGCTCCACTTATGCTTGAGGCGCAAGAGATGCTCCGTAAATGGGAAGCTAATGACCCGAAGATTCGTGCCCTTTGGGCAAAAATGAACGAATGGGTATATGCAGGCTTTGACGAGACATACAAACGCATGGGCGTTTCGTTCGATAAGATTTACTATGAGTCCAATACATATCTCGAAGGAAAATCGGAAGTAGAGAAGGGACTTGCTGCCGGACAGTTCTATCGCCGCGAAGACGGCTCTGTTTGGGCTGACCTTACAAAAGACGGACTTGATGAGAAACTTCTCCTCCGTTCGGACGGTACTTCCGTCTATATGACCCAAGATATCGGTACAGCGAAGCTCCGTTTCCAAGACTATCCCATTGATAAGATGGTATATGTTGTCGGCAACGAACAGGAGTATCACTTCAAAGTGTTATCAATCCTTCTTGATCGCCTTGGTTTTCCGTTCGGCAAAGAACTTGTCCATTTCTCGTATGGCATGGTAGAACTGCCGAACGGCAAGATGAAATCCCGTGAAGGGACTGTTGTCGATGCTGATGATTTGATGGACAAGATGGTTGAGGATGCCCGCGAAATAAGTAAAGATAAAGTCAATACACTCCAAGGAATCACTGAGGCCGAAGCGAACGAAATCGCACGCAAAGTGGGAATGGGCGCCCTCAAATACTTCATCTTGAAGGTTGACCCGCGCAAGAACATGCTTTTCAATCCTGCAGAGTCCATAGACTTCAACGGCAATACCGGTCCGTTTATTCAATACACCTACGCGCGTATCCGGTCCGTTCTTCGTAAGGCAGCAGAGAATGAAGCGATTGATTTGATTGCGAACAAATCATTCAACTGTCAATTAGAGGATAAGGAACTTTCTCTCATCCAGCGCCTTTGTGAGTATCCGTCAATTGTGCGTACGGCCGGCGATGAGTTCTCTCCCGCGATCATATGTAATTACTCGTATGCACTAGCGTGCGATTTTAACTCATTCTATCATGATCTGAGTATTCTCAACGAACCGGATGCTGCCAAACGTGCGCTACGATTGCTTCTCGCCCGGAATGTGGCGAAAGTACTTCGCTCCGCCATGGCACTCTTGGGCATTGAAATGCCGGAGAGAATGTAAAAAAAAAGGAGTTTTCGCTCCTTTTTCTTTTGTCGTCTTGGCAAACAACGAAATGATAAAAAAAGAAGGTTGTCTCACGACAACCCAACCTTTTCATTTAACCTTAAATCTAATACCATGAAAAACACGGTGCAAAAGTACTGCTTTTGAGCCATATAACCAAATATTTTCCTGAAAAAGTAATAAAAAACTAAATTTTGCAAAATACGCTTTGCAAAATGGCATATTTTTGCAACAATTATCAAACTGCTTGCATTTTGAAACAAATTCCGTCAAATCTCTTTCAAAATGTCAATCGCATAGTGAAAATAAATCATCACGAGGATTTACCAACATTACCGGCACTAATGCTTGTTGAATGGCTTTTCTCTCCGGTGGACCGAATAATATATCATCCAAACCGTAGTCTCTGCTGGCCGTGAGAACCAGCAAGTCGTGTTGAAAATCGCGTTGCCGCTCACTCGCTTCACGTATCAGTGAGAACGAGTCCTTCCGTGCTTGCACTACTTCATAGGAAATTTGTTCTCCCGTTTTTTCTATTACAGCATTGATATGTGTGACGATACGGTTCACATTTTGTTTCGCGTGACTGCCGTAGTCGTTAGCCTGCAGCAGTATGATATGTGCGCTGGTCTTACGGGCCAGATAAGTGCATATCTCCGCTTTGTATGTTTCCTCTTCCAACATCGAAACAGGCACTAATAGTCGCCGCAAAGGCTTAGTGGTCATCGTATTGGTAACGAATACATATGGACGACGCTCTTCGCGGCATTCGTTGAGATGCCGTTGAATAACACGCCGATCATTAGCGCATTCTATTAAACGAATATCGTCGTTATTTTCCCAAATCATGGTTGTTGCGGATGTGCTTGTTCTTGTTGCGCTTTACGCATTTGGTCATATCGTTCCCAATTGATAGTATCCATAGTATGCCGATATTGCAGAGCGGCAGCGGCATGGTTGCCATACGAAGAAGAGAAGATATGCGTGCCGTTCAGTTCCGGGTTTGCACACATGAACAGGTAGTCTGTCTTAGGCGCATTCAGTACGTAATCCAATGTCGTTGGCGACGGACAGCGGATAGGTCCGGGAGGCAGGCCAGGGTACTTGTATGTATTATACGGAGAATCTACCGCTAAATGACGATATAGTACGCGCCGTAACTTAAAGTCGCCAACCGCATACTTGACAGTCGGACAGGCTTGCAGCGGCATACCTTTGCGTACGCGATTGATATATAGGCTGGCAATGATAGGCATCTCGTTTGGATTGTGACTTTCGCCCTCTACAATAGAGGCGATAATAGCCACCTCAATGGGAGTCAAACCGATTGAGTCTGCTTTTGCGCGACGCTCTGCATTCCAGAAATAGTTATATTCTTTCTGCATGCGCTGGAATAGTCCTTCCGGCGATATATTCCAATAGACTTCGTATGTGTTTGGAATAAATAGGCAACGACTGGTCTCTTTATTTAGACCGTATGGCGCGAGAAACGTTTCATCTTCCAGATATTGCATCAACGTGGCGCTATCCATCAGCAGATGGTTGGTCACTTTGCTTGCCAAGTCTTCGCGTGTCCGAACATAGTTGTTCCATGTAATACGAACAGGTGTTTGGTAACCGAATTTTAGGCGTTCAATCAGTTCACGGTCACCTATCTGCGCAGGAAATTCATAGTGTCCGGGTTCCGGACAGTTGAACATCAGGTAGCGCATATGGAGATTCAAATCTGTCTCCGAACTAATGTCGTAGTCTTCGCGCAGCAACGTGAGAACGGAGTCCAAAGAGGCACCGGCGTAGATATTGTAAGTGTGTGGCTCGCCGTCTTTGGCACGGAAGTTACAAATGTGCCAACGGTAATATTGCTCTGCAACGAAAGCACCGGACACCGCCAAAATGATGCCTGCGATGATCAGAATGGTACGAAGAATGTAACGTTTCTTAATCATATTATTTTCCTCCTACTAATCGTTTAATTTCAGATAGTTTATTGAGCGCCTCAAGAGGTGTCAGATTATTGATGTCGAGGCTTTGTACTTCATCACGGATTTGTTCCAACACAGGGTCATCCAATTGGAAGAAACTGAGTTGCATTCCCTCACGGCTCTCGCCGATATGTTCGATTGGTTTGGCGATGTCGCCATTCTTAGCGGCGCGCTCAAGATCTGCCAGAATCTGGTTGGCGCGCTCTACAATAGAAGGGGGCATGCCGGCTAATTTCGCTACGTGAATACCAAAACTATGTTCGCTTCCGCCGCGGACAAGCTTGCGGAGGAAGATTACTTTGCCGTTCACTTCTCGCACCGAGACATTGTAATTGCGGATACGTTCAAAAGTCTTTTCCATCTCATTGAGTTCGTGGTAGTGCGTGGCGAACAATGTTTTGGCGTGTCCGCGGTTCTCATGAATATACTCTACAATAGCCCAAGCAATGGAGATTCCGTCGTAGGTGCTGGTTCCACGCCCTAACTCGTCGAACAACACTAAACTGCGTTCAGAGAGATTGTTTAGTATCGAAGCGGCTTCGTTCATCTCCACCATGAATGTCGATTCTCCAAGGGAAATATTATCGCTGGCGCCGACGCGGGTAAAGATTTTGTCCACAATACCGATAGAGGCACTCTCTGCCGGTACAAACGATCCCATCTGGGCAAGCAGTACTATGAGCGCTGTCTGACGGAGCAGAGCAGACTTACCGGCCATATTGGGACCGGTGATGATAATTATCTGCTGACCGTTGTTATCCAATAGTACGTCATTGGCAATGTATTGCTCACCGGGAGGCAATTGTTGTTCAATCACCGGATGGCGACCTTGACGGATGTCAATAATCAGACTATCATTGACGTCCGGACATACATATTTGTTTTCAGCCGCTACGGTGGCAAAACTCAACAAGCAGTCAAGTTGTGCCAGCACATTGGCATCGAGTTGCATTTGTGGCACCCATTCGCTCAACGCAAGCATCAATTCCTGATATAAGCGATTTTCTATAATCTGAATACGCTCCTCGGCACTCGTTATTTTCTCCTCATACGTCTTCAGTTCATCCGTTATATAACGCTCTGCACCAACGAGCGTCTGTTTGCGAATCCACTCGGCGGGCACTTGGTCTTTGTATGTATTGCGCACTTCGAGATAATAGCCGAATACATTGTTAAAGCCAATCTTAAGGCTTTGAATTCCGGTACGTTCAATCTCACGTTGTTGTATCTGCAATAAGTAGTCTTTACCATTTTGCTGTATGGCGCGCAATTCATCAAGTTCCGTATCTACACCGCGAGCGATGATGTTTGGACGTCCTTGTGCCAACGGAGGATCAGGCACTATCTCGCGTTCAATACGACCGCGCATCTCAGTACATGGGTCAAGTTGTTCTCCCAGTAACGATAAATAGGCATTGTCCCGCGCTGATTCGCAGATGTCTTTGACGGGTTTGACCGCTCGTAACGCTCTGCCTAATTGCACCATCTCACGGGGCCCGATTCGACCAGTGGAAACCTTGCTGACAATACGTTCCAAGTCGCCAACCTGCACTAACGCCTCACGCAACGCATCACGGTCTTCCGGGTGCTTGAAAAAGTGCTCTACCACAGTCTGGCGATTCCGTATCGGGCGTACATCTTTGAGAGGGAATGCTAACCAACGGTGTAATAAACGTCCGCCCATAGGTGTAATCGTTTTGTCGATGACATCGTACAGGGTGCGGCTTTCGTCCGTTTGTCCGCCGATGAGTTCCAGATTCCGGATGGTGAATTTGTCGAGCCATACATATTTGTCTTCTTCAATACGGCTCAAATGTTGGATATGCCCCGTTTGTAAGTGTTGGGTCATATCCAAGTACATCATGATTCCTCCGGCTGCCGTCACGCCTGCCGGCATCTTGTCAAGACCAAACCCTTTCAGACTCGTTACGCCCCATAGTTTTTGTAGGCGTTCGCGAGCAGTCGATTCAACAAGCATCCAGTCTTCCAACTCGAATGTAAAATACTTGTTACCGAAAAGGTTCTCTACATCACTTTTTCGTCCGCGGACGTATAGTACCTCTTTGGGCGCAAAATTGGTCAGCAACTTGTCAATATAATCGCTTTCTCCTTGTCCTGCTACGAACTCACCGGTAGAGATATCGAGGAAGGCAATGCCTATTTGATGTTTTTCAAAATGCAGGCATGCCACCCAATTGTTTTCCTTTTGTGATAGAGTTGTATCCGAATAACTGACACCGGGTGTTACCAGTTCTGTTACACCGCGTTTGACGAGTTTTTTTGCTAATTTCGGGTCTTCCAATTGATCGCATATAGCTACGCGCAGGCCCGCGCGCACCAATTTAGGCAAATAATTATCGAGCGCGTGGAAAGGAAATCCTGCCATCTCAAGGGCTTGCGCAGCGGAGCTTCCTCCGTTACTGCGGTGCGTCAATGTGATGTTGAGTATCTTACTCGCTCGCACAGCATCCTCTGCATATGTCTCATAGAAATCGCCGCAACGGAACAACAGCATCGCGTCCGGATACTGTGCCTTGATGTCGTGGAATTGCTTCATCATCGGTGTTGCCTCTTCTGTTTTTGCCATAATTAGCAAATTTTTTATCCATTAAAAATCGTCGTCGCTGAGGTCGGTGTTGGACTTACGGCTGGCGAGGACGGCATCCTGATAGGACTTAAGCAGATCCGCTGCCATCTTTGCTTGATAACCGCCATCAATGTCGTAATCCTTAGCTTCGTTCTCTTTGAAGACAATACGCACTTTGATGATGGCGATGTTCGCCTCGAGTATCTCGGTCACTTCCGGCAGTACTTCATACTCTGTAACAGTCTCAAAATAGGAAATAGTGGCATTCCCGTTCTTCTTGCTGAACTTGTTCTTCTGTACTTCCGAACCTGCTATACGGCTGAGTTTCAAGGCTTTGCCGTCCGCAAAACGAATTAGCACACGCGAGGCGTCCGTGAATTCGTTATAACCGTTGGTGTTGACGGTTTTGACGAGGAGTGTTGCCACATCTTTTCCGCCTTTCTGTTCACAACTGAAAGCGATTTGCGGCTTGAGATTCTTGTTTACTGTTGCATCTACGTGAATAAACTTGCCGCGTTGAGCAGCGTTAACACTCATTGTCGCAGCCATGATGCATGCTACGAAGATAGAAAAGAATTTTTTCATACTATTGTTGTTTTAATGTTATTTTTCGATTGACAGGTCTTACGCGATATCCGGCTGCGCGGAGTTGCTGCAATAGTCCCTTTTCTCCGCCGAGATAAATGGCATTGAGAGTAACGAAAGCATCGCCTTTAGTGAGTATCGGACGTAAGCGTTTTACCCATTGTTCATTACGGGCACTATATATCTTATAGTCAGAGAACGAGATACTGGTGGTATTGTCCGGTCCTTCGACCTGATAGGCGATGTCGGTCAAACGACCATCCTTATACATATCTCGTAACGTGCGCTCTTGACGTACTTCATTTTCCGGATATTCAATTACTTTGAGCAGTTCTTTGCATTGCCAATGAAAGGGTTCGCGGTCAAAGAGCATATACATCGTTTCTCCGATATTATCGAGTCCTACGACAGGCAAGTTTCGTTCGCCGGCAACGGTTTGGAAGAGGTTCTCCATTGATTTCTGTTCGTCATACTGCAACCATTGTTTCATCAATTCCGTGCGGAACATTTCGGTGAGGTAAGAGGGTTTCATCCGGCATAACTTGTCGAGCCCCATACCAAGATTGATGCGTAGGCTGTTGTCTATCAGTTTGTATTCGTCATCGGTGTAGAAATTGCTGAGTTTGACAGAGTCGGGTAGGATAGCGGCTTGGCGTAAGGCGGCGAGTGCTTCGTAGTCCTGCATTGCAAATTCCGTCACCACTTTGTTGCATCGTGCGAAGCACTTGAAGACGTTAGGAATAGTATCTAAAAACTGCATCTCAACAAAGCGGTTTGTGGCAAGCACATAGGATTTTTGTTTTGCGCCATTTCCGCTGATTTCGTACAGCAGTTGTGCCCTCATCTGACAAAAGACAAGGGACAAAAGGCACAGCACTATTATATATCGTTTACGGCTCATTTGAAACGGGTTATCATGTTGTATGCTTGATAGATACCGAGTTCGCCGGCTTTACTGAGGTCGGCCAATCCTTTCTCGTTTTCGCCGATAAAGACATATGTCAATCCTCGGTTAAAATATGCTTCGGCGAAGTCATTGTCGATTTCGATGGCTTTGGAGTAGTTCTTAATAGCCTCTTTGTATTCTCTCTGTGTGCAGAGGATATTGGCCTTATTGTAATATGCGAACGTAAAATCGGGTTGTAGCGTCAATACATGGTTATAGTCACGCAGAATCAATTCGTAGTCGGGCTCTGTCATGCGATAACGCCATGTGGCGCGGCAGAAAGCGATGATGGGCTCTAAGTGCGCATCTGCCATTAAGAGAGCTTTTGTACAATCATCAACGGCACTTGCATAATCTTTGATGATGGCGAACTCCATGGCACGCGCGAGGTATAATGTAACATCCTCCGTTTCATCCATCAGTTGCGTTAGGCGACGAATCTCCGAGAAGTGGAAGTCTACCATTTCCGCAGTGAGTGTCAACTCTTGGTTGGTGAATTTCAACGTTGCCGGAAGTGCCTCTTTCTTATTGAGTTTATCCACCAGCGGATGGTAATAATTTGTGCGTCTCAAACTCAAATCCTGACTGTAGTAACAAAGCACAATGTTCGGTTCGTTGACTACGTCTTGATAGCGTTTCTGCACCGTTCCGCGTGTCTGTGAATCATATTTCTGTTCCTCGTCAGGAATATCGTTCTGGTTCTGCGCAGTAGAAGCGGAGAATTCCTTCCGATGGTCTCTTTTCTGCGGCTGTGCTTCCGCAATCAGCATGTCGGTATTAGGTGTCTGTTGCGCTTGAATCTGTTCTTTTCGTGATTCCAATTCCTGTGCTTTTTGACGATACTGATATGCTGCTTTGGTGTTGCCTTGCTGTGTCTTGACTTGCGCCGCCAGGTAATAAGCAGGGAGGAAATAAGGGTAACGCTCAATGAGTACATCCAAATCATTGACAGCCTCTTTCCATTGCTTGAGTTGCATCTCAACGAGTGCGCGATGGTAACGCATCTCAATGCGTTCCGGATCCAAATCAATGGCTTTGTCAAAATCCTCGAGAGCACGGTTGTAGTCTCCTACTTCTTGCCGCATCATGCCTCGGTTATAATAACTATCCGCCTCGCGCGGAGCAATCTTGACTGCCTGATCAAAGTCACTAAGTGCGCCTCGATAGTTATGGCGGCGATAATGAATAACGCCGCGGTTGATGAAGTCACCTGCCCATTTTGAACCGAGGTTGATGGCTTGCGTCAGTTGAACGTATGCTTCATCTTCACGCTCCATCATCAGGTTTGTTACGCCAAGTGCGGACCATACTGCAGGGTTTGTCTTGTCATATTGTGCGGCATTCTCAAAGGCTTCTAGTGCTGCCGCGGTGTCTTTTTTTGCAATGCATATTCGTCCTTTTTCGCTCCACACTGTGGCTGCTTGCGGTTCTCGTTTGAGCATTTGCTCGATATCCTCCAATGCATCATCGTAGCGCTTCATCTGTGCGCGCGTGTCTGCGCGAAGAAGCATATAAGTCCGGTTTTCCGGAGAGAAATGCAGGGCTTCGGAGTAATCCGCTTCAGCTTTATCCAGCATGTCCAATTGGCGATAGACATAACCTCGGGCATAGTAACAACCGGGTGAGAAGGGATTACGCTCAATGGCAGCATTGCAATCTTTCAGCGCGCCTTGATAGTCTTCCAGTTGAATCTTGGCAATCGCGCGATAGAAATACGGCTCGCTCAGATATGGCTTGAGATGAATGACTTGGTTGAAATATTGAATAGACAGCACATAATCCTCAAAATACAACGCATTTCGTCCGATGGCAGTGATGCGATCGGTGTTGAGTTGCGCCCTTGCAGGAACGAAGAGCAAGGAGCAAAGAGCAAGGATTAATATGTGCTTATTGATTTTCAATTATTTCTTACAGCCTGCGTTGGGGTCAAACCACTTGGGCACGTCGAAGTTCTCCGTAGGACTATATCCCAATTCGGGATCGGCGAGCACTTTTTGCATATATAGCGCGCAGATAGGCAATGCCATGGACGCACCTTGTCCTTCTGCCATATTATCAAAATGTATGCCACGATCTTCACCACCGACCCACGTACCGCTGACGAGTGAAGGAGTGAAGCACATGAACCAACCGTCGGAGTTGTTGTTGGTTGTTCCTGTTTTTCCTCCCATCGGTGCCGTCACGCCATATTTGAAGCGCACGCGGACACCTGTTCCGTGATCCAGAACGGCGCGTAACATGTGCAACATCTTATAAGCCGTAGTCTCGCTGATAATTTCATGAGTGCGAGGCGCAAAAGTACCGATGACATTACCGTTATTGTCTTCAATACGCGTGACATAAAGCGGCTCGGTTCGGATTCCTTTGTTTGGGAACGTGGTGTAAGCATCTACCATCTCTGCCACACTTACTTCGCAAGGTCCCAGACAAAGCGAGATAACAGGATCTAACTGTCCTTGGATACCGAATGACTGCATCATCTTAACGAGTTGTTCCGGCGTGAAGAGTGACATGAGATAAGCGGAGATCCAGTTGGACGAGTTCATCAAACCCCAAGTAAGTGTTACGGTATCACCGCGGTATTTGTCATGTGTGTCTCGCGGCGACCATTCACGGCCATTGGCATCGACAAGTGTAATAGGTTCATTAACCACTTTGTCGCACGGCCACATTCCCTCGTCCATAGCAAGCGTGTAGAGATAGGGTTTGACGGTTGAACCCACTTGACGTTTTCCTTTCGTACACATATCGTACTGGAAATGTGCGAAGTTCGGACCGCCGACGTAAGCTTTGACATGCCCTGTACGCGGATCCATGGACATGAAGCCGCAACGCAGATAACTCTTCTGCCATTTGATGGAATCATAAGGCGTGAGAATGGTATCAATCAGTCCACGGTCATACGTAAATACTTGCATCTCACGCGGTACCATAAATGACGCGATAATGGAATCATGGCTATATCCGGCGAGTTTCATTACGCGATATCGCTCTGTCTGTCGCATGGAGCGATTCATGATACCGTCAATCTCGTTTTGTGTCAGTTTCCATGAGAACGGTGCGTTGCGTTTCTTTTGCAACTCTTTGAAGAACGATTTTTGTTGTTCCTGCATATGTTCGCATACCGCTTCTTCGGCATAACGCTGCATACGCGAATCAATCGTTGTGTAAATCTTCAGACCATCCTGATAAATATCATATTTGCTTCCGTCTGCTTTTTTGTTCTTCTCGCAGAAACCATACAACGGATTGTTTTCCCATTGCCATTGGTCCAATTTGAATTGTTGCTGATTCCATTCCGAATAATCACTCTCCTTTGGTTCCTTGGCGGTCAACGTAACACGCAGAAACTCACGGAAATAGGGCGCTATTCCTTGCTTGTGATCTACGGAAGTATAATGCAACTCAAGCGGCAAAGCCATGACTGAATCGCGCGTGGCTTCATCGATATAACCGTATTTCTCCATTTGGCTGAGCACGGTGTTTCGGCGGTTCGTAGCGCGAACAGGATGACGAACCGGGTTATAGAGCGACGGGTTCTTACACATACCCACCAGCATTGCCGCTTCCTCTAATTTCAGTTCGCTTGGAGTGGTGGAGAAATAGACTTGTGAGGCAGATTGGATTCCAACGGCGTTATACAGGAAATCGAACTGATTCATGTACATCAGCAGAATCTCGTCTTTTGAATAGAGACGCTCCAATTTCGTAGCAATGACCCATTCGATCGGTTTCTGCATGGCACGTTCGAAGATATTGTTCGCCCGCGGTGACCATAACTGCTTGGCTAATTGTTGCGTGAGTGTACTACCTCCACCGGCGCGGCCGAGTTTGATAATAGCGCGGAACATCGACTTGAAATCGACACCGGTATGCTCATAGAAACGTACATCCTCCGTGGCAATCAACGCGTTGATAAGGTTTGGCGAGAGATCGGTATATTGCACGCCGACGCGATTCTCGAAACGATAATAACGTCCCAAGGACTGCATGTCGGATGAGAAAATCTCACTCGCGAAAGTGTTCTTCGGGTTTTGCAATTCTTCCAGCGGCGGTAAGTAACCCAGCGCGCCTTTGGTAATCAGCCAAATAACGAGGAAAGCCGTCAGAAGGCCTCCTAAAAAGAGTCCCCAAAACCACAAAAGGAAAGGTTTGTACCAATTTTTTGTTTTCATATCATCAGATCTTCAATTATTCGATTTAGTATGTGCAGTCCTTGTTGCGTGGCGACAATGCGTTTGTCTTCCGTGCGCTGCAACAAGCCGTTTTGTATTAATCTCTCGAAGTTGGCTCGATGTTGGCTCGTAGTTGGCTCGGAAATTCCCCGATGCGTTCTCAAACCCAGCATGATGCGCTCGTTGTAAATGTCTTTGTCCGTCAGCGTCTCACTCTCGCGCTGCAATGTGCCGGAGTTGATGCCGCTGATATACGCATTCAGGTTGTCGGGATTCCAACTGCGGATGTTCCCCATATAACTGTGAGCCCCTGCGCCTATTCCGATATACGGCGTACCGTCCCAATAACTGCTGTTGTGTTTCGATTCGTAGCCCGGCAACGCAAAATTACTTACCTCATAATGCTCAAACCCCGCGTTCTTCAATCGTTCGCAAAGATAGTCATACATTTCGTTTTCCGTATCCTCGTCAATGACTTCCAACGAACCAGTATCGCGCATCTTTGTTAGCGCTGTGCCTTCTTCGTACATCAGCCCATAAGACGAGATATGCTGTATGCCCAAATTCAATGCGATTTGTATGTCCTCTTTCCATTGGTTTATCGTCTGCGTTGGCAAGGCGTACATCAGGTCAATGGATATATTGTCAAACCCTGCTTTCTGCGCCCAATGCACGGCATCAATTGCTTGCTTGGCTGTATGTCTGCGCCCGATGAGATGCAGCAAATGGTCTTTGAACGATTGCACTCCGATGGACAATCTGTTCACGCCCGCCGCTTGGATGGTTTTCAGATATGTTTCTGTCGCGTCACCCGGGTTGAGTTCCATCGTCACTTCCTCTGCATTCTCCAACCCAATGGCATCCAAAATGCGCTTTATGTCGCTCGATTCCAACGTACTGGGTGTTCCTCCGCCGAGGTAAACGGTACGTATAGGCTCGTTTGTTTCGTTTTTGCGCTTCGCAATCTCTTTGAGTAAGGTTTCTACATATTCCGCGCGACGCTCCAAAAGGGTGGTGGAGAAGAAATCGCAATACAGGCAGCGTTTCTTGCAAAACGGAATATGTACGTAAATGCCCGCCATCAGTCTTTTTTCCAGAATGTTGTGCCCACCAATTCATCCGGCAGGTATTGTTGTTCCGTCCAATGACCCGGAAAATCATGCGGGTATTTGTAACCGTCACTGTAACCAAGGTCTTTCATCAGACTCGTCGGGGCATTGCGCAAATGCAAAGGCACCGGTAAGTTACCCGTCTCGCGTACTTTCTCCAATGCCGCGTCTATCGCCAAATATGCCGAATTGTCTTTCTTGCATGTCGCCAAGTAGATCGTTGTCTCTGCCAGCGGAATACGTCCTTCCGGCCAACCGATCTTATTGACCACATCAAAACAGGTGTTCGCCAGCAGCATTGCATTCGGGTTTGCCAGACCGATATCTTCGCTTGCCAAAATGACCAGTCTTCGCGCAATGAATTTCGGGTCTTCACCGCCTTCAATCATTCGCGCTAACCAATATATCGCCGCCTGAGGATCGCTACCACGCACCGATTTGATGAAGGCCGAGATGATATCATAATGCATCTCTCCGTCTTTGTCGTACGCTACGGGATTTTGCTGTAATTGCTTTGTAACCGTCTCGTTGTCAATTACTTTTGCGCCGCTATTACTTACCAATTCGATGATGTTCAGTAACTTCCGCGCATCTCCTCCGCTATACCGAAGCAAGGCTTCCGTGTCTTTGATTTGCAGATTCAGCGAACGGATATATTCATCCTGAGTCAGCGTTCTGTTGAGCAATTCCATCAAATCATCCTTATCCAGCGATTTGAGTACGTATACCTGACAACGACTCAGCAGCGGCGTGATGACTTCAAAACTCGGGTTTTCGGTTGTTGCACCGATGAGAGTAATCGTGCCTTCTTCCACAGCGCCTAACAAGCTATCTTGTTGCGATTTGCTGAAACGGTGAATCTCATCGATAAACAATATCGGACTTCTGCCGTCTGTCGGTGCAAATAACCCGCTGTTGAGACTCGCGTTACGTTTGGCCTTGTCGATCACGTCGCGCACTTCTTTCACGCCGCTCGTCACTGCGCTCAGCGTATAGAACGGTCGCTGCAACTGATGAGCGATGATGCGCGCTAGCGTTGTCTTACCCACGCCCGGAGGACCCCACAAGATGAAACTGGCGATGTTTCCGCTCTCGATCATCTGCCGCAGAATTGCTCCTTCGCCCACCAGATGTTTCTGGCCTATGTATTCGTCCAATGTCTTTGGACGCATCCGTTCCGCTAATGGTAACATAGTAATTCTTTTGCTGTTTTCAATGCTGCTTCCGTGACGTTCTTACCACTTACCATAGAAGCGATTTCTGTCGCGCGTTCCTGCTCATTCAATAAGCTGATGTGTGTTTCGGTGCGGGTGGCAGTGTCGGCTTTGAATACCTTGTAATGGGTTTGTCCCAACGCGGCAATCTGCGGCAGGTGAGTGATGGCAATGATTTGTCGACTCTTGGCCATCTCGCGCATGATAGCCGCCATTTGCGTAGCGATGTCTCCGCTTACACCGGTATCTATCTCGTCAAAAATAATCGTCGGCAAACCTTTCGTGCTCGCTATCAACGCTTTCACACACAGCATCAACCTGCTTATCTCACCTCCGGAAGCCACCTCGCTCACGTTGCGCAGGCTCTGGTTGAGGTTGGCGGCAAACAGCAGTTGTACTTCATCGCAACCGCTTGGAGTAAAATCTTCCGTGGCAGTAATAGGCATCTCTACTTTTGCATGCGTCACACCAAGTCGTTTCAATCCTTCCATCAGCCGCTCACAAATCTGCGGCACAACGGCTTGACGGCTCTCGGTAAGTGCTTTGGCTTTCGTAACTAACGTCTCACGTTCAGCAGATAATTTCTTTTGTGCCTGCTCGATGTCGAAATCAAAACTATCCAGCCTATTCACTTGTTCGGCCAACTCATCGCGCATCGCAATCAATGCTTCAATGGTTTCCGCACTGAACTTGTGTTTCAGTTCTTCCAACAACGCAATCCGTTCTTCTGTCCATTCCAACCGCTGCGGGTCTAACTCTATGTGACTCAACTTACGCTCCGCTTCCTCCGCAATGTCCTGTAGTTCAATACGCGCACTGTCAATCCGTTCTTGTAACTCGCTCGCCGCATCGTCCAGCCGACATGCTCTCAGTGCCTCAATAGCACTCCCTTGCTCGCCACTCAGCGCCTCCACGGCTGTTTGCAATGCCGCACGGATGTCTTCCGCATGACTCAATTGGTACTGTTCCTGCTCCAACTCCTCTAACTCACCCGCTTGCAGGTTTGCCTCGTCCAATAATTTAAACCGGTACTGAATATAATCTGCGTCCTGTTGACTCTTTTTCGCCAACTCATGCAACCTACGCAGCGCTTCTGCCGCTTCCAAATAACGCTCGTACTGCGCACTATAATCTGCCTTTATACCGTCGTTTTGTGCGATGGCATCTAATACACCCAATTGAAAATCAGCATTCTCAATCAATAGGTTCGCATGCTGAGAGTGAATGTCAATTAACTTGTTCGCCAGCACTTTCAGTTCTTGCAGCGTCACAACACTATCATCGATGAACGAACGACTCTTTCCATTGGCGTATAACTCGCGTCGGATAATGCCTTCATCAAACTCCGCCTCGATAATACATTTGTCCTCTCCGTCAGTAATCGCTTTGCTATCTGCGCGCGCGCCGAGCACCAAGGCAAGAGCGCCTAAGATGATACTCTTTCCGGCACCCGTCTCACCAGTTAACACGGAGAAACCGTCACCGAAATCAATATCCAAATGGCTAATCAGCGCGTAGTTTTGTATGTGTAAATGCTTTAACATCAGTTGTTTATTCTGTCATAGGTGTTTTGCCGTGTCGGGTCAATGTCCATCAGCAACTCATACACGGTCTTTTTCTCTTTGTCCGTTCCTTTAGCAAAAATATCCACTAACTCTTCCGCTTTTGCGTCCAAAAACGTATTGATCACATAGGTAGCAGGGCGAGCACGATAAGCCTCTTTCAATACCGACATACCTTCCGCAATGCGCGCTCTGCCGTTTGCTACATTTCCACTCATCTCGTCCAAACCTAAGCGATGATACTCATAGTAATAATTGCGGTATTTCTTAAAGGCTTCGTCTAACAAATTGTTAATCAGCGCATAACGGTTTCTGTTGCTATCGAAAGCCAGCCAACCCTTCTGCTCGATGTTATCCATACTCGCCGACTGGCATACATTGACAATATCTTCGCAGGCTTGGAAGAAAGGAGTACCGCCGAGGCGCTGAAAACTATCTTGGTCGTGCCCGATAATCAAGTAGCAGTAATATGCTAGCATTGCCGTCAGGTTCGTTGTGAACGTGTTCTGTTGCCATTCGATGCGGTCGAACTCCTGGTACGAGAAATTGAAATTGTTGTCCTTGAAGTTCAGCAGCGGGGTGGTGTAGGTTGTGCCGTAAACAGGTCGCCGACTTTGCAGCGTCATCTCGCATGTGTATAGGTTGTCCGCAACTGCCTTTACCACAATCAGCATGCTGCACTCGATTTTCTCATGCTCGGCATACGTCATGTTGGTCCAGCGGTTGTGATTCATGTATTCCTCAATACCCGCCTTCAGTGTCGCATATACCTGCTTGTTCGAACCTTCAATCTGGTCGGAGTTGACGGTTACCGTGCAGTTGATTTCCTGCGCAGAAACCCAAGCGCAGACCAGCAAAGCCAATATGGTTGTTATTTTTCTCATTTGCTGATGGATACGATATTTCCGGTCTTTTCGCTAAACACAATCACCGGCAGTTCTGCACCCGTGAACACATCTTTCGATACCGGCACGTCAATACCCAGTTGCGCCATCGGAATAGTGCGTTGAGCTAGACTGTGACCATTGAAAATTACCTCTGCGTCACCGCTTCCCGGCAGGTTATAAACGATTTGCGACATCTCTGCGCCTTTTTTCTTCTTGGCGTCTTTGCCGTTCGATGCGTTGTTCGCAAACTCCTGCGGATGCAATGTCAGACGCAAAGTGATTGTGTCAGCGTCGATGTTCTCTGCATGCGTGAAGCCGTTTTCCTCCGAGAAGAACCAGTAGTGTTCCTGTTTCAACTGACTCTCCGGTTCGATGCGGAAATGCTTATGCTCGGTACGTACCGTCTTTTTGCCCACAAACAACTCCGTCAATTGGCGTTCCTGTCTGTCCAACTCCGCCAGCACCAACTCCATTGCCTTTCCGTCAGCCGGTGCATGCTCTACCTCGCCGCTCAACAAGTACATGCGAGTCTCACGGATGTGGAATATCTGTTGTGCCACAGCATGTGCTTGCGCCATTGGAGTCGCAGCTTTCAGCACTTCTTCCGGAAATGGCGGCACTTTATTGCCTCTATTCTTCTGTCCTCCGTCTCTGTTTTCCGACTTACGTGGCGCCACTTTTTCTTTGGGCTCGTAGGGTAGGTTATAACCCACCAACAAACCTTTCTCGTTGATGTTCAACAGCAAAGGCACATTCACTTCCGCTGCCACTTTGTGAGGACGCGAATAATCGGCTGTCGTTGCCGTTCCGATTCTTACGTCTGTCAGCGTGCAGATAGTCGTGTTTTCGCGCTCAATCTCTTTCGCGCCGATCATCGCCTCTGCCCACTTGGCATAAACACCCGTCTCATGCGTCTCAACGGTGTACGTGAAATCAACTGTCACAGACGTCTTCGGGCTGTAATATACCAGCGCACCTTCGCCTTGTTCAATAACTTGCGCATTCAATGCGCTTACCATCATTGCTCCCAAGAGCACCAAAAAGAATTTCTTCATATGTATAAAATCTTAATAATCGTCAATTCCATATCTTCCACGCAGCCTTTGCTTGACCGATCAGCATGCCGATGCCGTTCTGTGTCGTTGCCCCGCGCTCTTTACCTCGCTGCAAAAACAACGTCTCCTCCGGATTATACACACAGTCGAACAACAAATGTCGTGTCGTGATATGTTCAAAAGGCAATGCCGGACAACTGTCCACATCCGGAAACATGCCCAGCGGAGTACAATTGACCACCACTGTATGTGCCGCCAATACCTCTTTTGTCAAATCCTCATAACCTAACATTCCCGCTTTCGGCGTACGGCTCACCAGCGTTGGCGCAACGCCCAATTGTTTCAATCCGTAGCACACGGCTTTAGATGCGCCGCCCGTTCCTAACACCAATGCCTGCTTGTCAAAATCCCGCAACAACGGCTTCAGCGACTCCATAAATCCCAAGCAGTCTGTATTGTAACCCACGCGCTTATGCACCACGTTCACTGCACCTACTGCCTCTGCCGTCGCGTCCAAACGCTTCAGATACGGAATAATGGTTTGTTTGTAAGGCATCGTCACGTTCAATCCATCCAGCCGTTCTAACAAATCGTTCAGTCGCACTTCGTCAGTTGTCAAATCCTCAATCGGATACAGACTATACTCCGCCTCAATATGCTCACGCGCAAATTTCTCCGAGAAATACTTCGCAGAGAATGAATGTTGCAATGGATATCCTATTATACCGAAGTGACGCATAACTTACCTTTTTTTATCGTTGCTTGATGAGTCTTGGAAGTAAAGACCTTGCCTCCTTCGCCTCGTTGCAATGCATCGTAAATCTTATCTGTTTCCGCAAAACCGTATTCCCGCGTCTTCTCATACAACTGTACAATACCCGCCTCACGCGTCGTTTTGCCGTCTAACCAATCCACATAACCCTGCATATATTCCGCAGTCTGTGCCATGTGCTCAATCTCCGCTTTGCTGTAACGCTTCAATTGCTCCCGCACGGCATTTCGGCTAATTGTCAGGTCGCTGTTTGTACTGTCATTCACCCAACTCAACTGCCGCTTATCCCGCAGGTAATGCTCAATATAATCTCTCGTCGTGCAGAGTAGCGGACGTACTACCGGCACACTGTTTGGCACGATGGGATTGTTGCTCTTCGGCCGCATTCCTGCCAAACCGCGCAAGCCTGCACCGCGTTTCAGATTCAATAGCAATGTCTCCGCTTGGTCGTTCTGGTGATGGGCAACTGCTACGGCCTGACAACCTTTCTCACGTGCTACTTCGTCAAACCACCAATATCGCAACTCTCGTGCCGCTTCTTCAATGCCTGCATTATGCGCCCGCGCGTATGAGAGAGTGTCAAAACCTTTCACCACTAACTCCACTCCCATCTTTTCGCACAACGTTCTCACAAACGCCTCGTCACGCTCACTCTCTTCGCCTCGCAAATGAAAATTACAATGTGCCACGATGCACTTATAACCTGCGCGCAGCAAGACATCTAACAGCGCTACGCTATCCGCGCCGCCACTGACAGCCACCAACACAGCCTGATCTTTGTTTAACAACTCTCGCTGCCGTATATATGTACTAACTCTCCTAAGCAAGTCCTCTGTATTTCACACGTTTCGGTTCACATGCTTCCTCTCCGAGTCGCATTTTCTTGTTCTCTTCATACTCCGAATAACTGCCCTCGAACCAGAATACTTTTCCGTCGCCTTCATATGCCAGAATATGCGTACAAATTCTGTCCAAGAACCATCTATCGTGACTGATCACCACGGCGCAGCCGGCAAAGTTCTCCAAGCCTTCTTCCAATGCCCGCAAAGTATTCACGTCAATATCGTTTGTCGGCTCGTCGAGTAGCAGCACGTTCGCTTCGCTCTTCAGTGTCAACGCCAAATGAAGTCTGTTTCGCTCTCCGCCGCTCAGCACGCCGCACTTCTTCTCTTGGTCAGCGCCCGTGAAGTTAAAACGACTCAAATATGCACGCGCATTGATTTCTCTGCCTGCTACACGGATAAACTCTGTGCCGCCGCTGATGGTCTCAAAAACACTCTTGTTCGGGTCTATATCTGCATGTTGTTGATCCACATAACCGATCTTCACCGTTTCGCCAACGCTGAACGTGCCTTTGTCTGCTTTCTCCGTGCCGATAATCATTCTGAACAGCGTCGTCTTACCCGCACCATTCGGACCAATAACGCCCACGATACCATTCGGCGGTAACATGAAGTTCAAATCTTCAAACAGCAACCTGTCGCCGAATGACTTAGCCACACCTTCAGCATTGATAACCTTATTGCCCAGCCGCGGACCGTTCGGAATAAAGATTTCCAATTTCTCTTCCCGCTCTTTCTGCTCCTCATTCAGCATTCGGTCATATGATTCCAAACGCGCTTTCTGTTTGGCGTGACGTGCTTTCGGCGCCATACGAATCCATTCCAACTCGCGTTCCAACGTCTTCCTTCGTTTGCTTGCCTGTTTCTCTTCCTGCGCCATGCGGTTCGTCTTCTGCTCCAACCAGCTCGAGTAGTTGCCTTTCCACGGAATACCTTCGCCGCGGTCCAACTCCAATATCCAACCTGCCACGTTATCCAGGAAGTACCTGTCGTGCGTGATACAGATCACCGTTCCCGCATATTGTTGTAAGTGTTGCTCCAGCCAATCGATACTCTCCGCGTCCAAATGGTTCGTGGGCTCGTCGAGTAACAGCACATCCGGCTGTTGTAGCAACAGACGACATAACGCTACACGTCTCCGCTCGCCGCCCGACAAAGTGGCTACGTTCGCATCATCCGGAGGACAACGCAACGCGTCCATCGCTCTGTCTAACTTCTGGTCGATGTTCCATGCGTCCGCTGCATCTAACTTATCCTGCAATTCCGCCTGCCGAGCCAGTAACTTGTCAAAGTCCGCATCCGGCTCGCCAAAAGCCATATTGATCTCATCGTATTCCTTGAGCATGTCCATGATTGGTTGCACGCCCTCCTGAACCACCTCGCGTACGGTTTTGTTTGCGTCTAGTTTTGGGTCTTGCTCCAAGTATCCCACACTATATCCCGGTGACCAGACAACTTCACCCTGAAATTCCTTCTCAATACCTGCGATGATCTTCAGCAGCGTACTCTTGCCCGCGCCGTTAAGACCGATGATACCGATCTTAGCACCGTAGAAAAAACTCAAGTAGATATTTTTCAGTACTTGTTTCTGTGGACCGAAGTTCTTACTCAGGCCCACCATCGAAAATATGATCTTCTTATCGTCTGCCATACTCTGCAAAGGTATAATCGTAAGGATTCTTATCGTCTGCCGGATGTTTCTCCGCGCTCAACAACTGCCACTCGCTCTCCTTAATCTCGGGGAAGAAAGTGTCTGCGTCTTCCCAACTATGGTGAATATGCGTGATATACAACTTTTCTGCCCGCTCCATCATCTGGCGGTACACCATGCCGCCGCCAATTACAAAAGCTTCTTCTTCGCCCTGCACTTTTGCTTCCATCTCATCTAACGAATAGACAGCTTCTGCTCCTTCAAACGTCTTTCCCTTTACATCCGTCAGAACGATATTGCGTCTGTTGGGTAGTGGATGTTTTGGCAGTGAAAAGAATGTCCGCTCTCCCATCATGACCGTCTTACCGCTTGTGATCTCCTTGAAATGCTTCAAGTCTGCCGGCATGTGACATAACAAATCACCTTTCTTCCCGATCGCGTAGTTCTCCGCAATCGCTACAATAATCGAAATCATACTGCTACTACTCCGGCTATATGAGGGTGGGGATCGTAACCTTCCAGTGTAAAGTCCTCATACTGGAAACTGAACAAATCCTTTACCTCGGGGTTAATAATCATCTTCGGCAATGCTCTCGGCTCACGCGTCAACTGCAGTTTTACTTGCTCCAAGTGATTCAGATAGATATGTGCATCACCTAGCGTGTGTACAAAATCTCCGCACTCCAGCCCTGTCACCTGTGCCATCATCTGCAGCAGCAGCGCATAACTGGCAATGTTAAACGGCACACCGAGGAAAATATCTGCACTCCGCTGATACAACTGCAGACTTAACTTCCCGTCCGCTACATAGAATTGGAACAGACAATGACACGGCGGCAAAGCCATCTTATCTACTTCTGCTACATTCCATGCATTGACAAGCATTCGGCGGCTGTCGGGATTTTTCTTAATCATCTCCACTATGTTACCGATCTGGTCTATCGTTCCGCCGTTATAGTCCGGCCAACTGCGCCACTGATGGCCGTACACCGGACCTAACTCGCCGTTCTCGTCCGCCCACTCATTCCAGATGCGCACGCCATGTTCTTGCAAGTACTTCACGTTCGTGTCGCCCTGTAGAAACCATAGCAACTCGTAGATGATTGACTTCAGATGCAGTTTCTTCGTCGTCAGCAACGGAAAACCGTCTCCCATGTGGAAACGCATCTGATGACCGAAAACGGATATCGTACCCGTTCCTGTCCGGTCATGTTTCTCTGTGCCTTCTGCCAGCACCCGCCGGCATAAATCCAAATATTGTTTCATTCTAATACAATTTATACGTTGTTTTTACCACCTTAAACTCTGTCCGTCGGTTGATTTGGTTGCAAATCTCCTGCTTGTCCGCCGGCAGACTTAAGATGTATATCTCGTCCAATACCTGTTCAACGGGTATCCACGGATATTGCTTATTTAAACTCTTGTCGCAGATCACCGGTTTCGCTTTGCCGTAACCCACAGGTGTCAGACGGTCGCGTTCGATACCTTGTGCCACCAGAAAATCGCAACAACTCTGCGCACGTTTCTGGCTCAACTCTTGGTTGAACTCCTCGTTACCTTTTAAGTCCGTATGCGCACTCAACTCAATCGTGATGTTCGGGTTATCGTTCAGCAGTTTGACTAGTCGCATCAACTCCTCTTCAGATGCCTTTGTGATCTCCCAGCGACCGAACTCATAGAATATATTCTCCATCTTCACCGGTCTGCTGATGGGACTCAGCGCAAAATCCATCGTATAGGTCTTGCTGTCCTTCAGGTCAAAGGTATTCCATTGCTCTTTGGCGTTCAGATAACCGCGCGCCGTCACCAGCATTACATACTTCACGTCGCGTTTTAACTTAATCTTATAGGTTCCGTCTCGCCGTGCGTTGACTTTGCTGTTCGTACCGTCGCTGCCCACGAGGCGTAACTTGGCGTCCGCTATCGGATTGCCTTGCTCGTCATTGATCGTTCCTTCTGCAATAAACTCCATCTCCGGCAATGTGAAACGGTATATCTTGTCAAAGCCCTTCTTGTCGCCTTTGTTGGAACTGAAGAATCCGTCCTGACTATTGCCCGCGAACGTGATACCGAAATCATCGCCGATACCGTTGAATGCCGGTCCCATGTTATATAGTTCCCAAACAACGCTGTCTTTTACCGTCGTGTCACGTGCAGCTTTGTATAGGTCCAGACCTCCATAACCCGGATGACCGTTGCTTGCGAAATAGAGCGTGCCGTCTTCGTGAACGAACGGATACATCTCGTCTGCCGTGGTGTTGATACCTTTACCCAACGGCTGTGCGTTAACCCATTCGTCTCCGTCTAACTCCGCCATCCAGATATCTTTGCCGCCTTCACCATCCGGCGCGTCACTCGCGAAATAGAGTGTGTCGCCTGTGGTGTTCAGCGCCGGATGCCCGACTGTAATCGAACTGTCCTCAAACAACTTCACTTCCATCGGCTCTCCCCACTCACCGCTCGCGCGGTCGCTGCGGTAGATCTTGGCTCCCAAGTCCTTGCCGTTGATGGGTTTTGAGTAGGTGAAAAGCATCGTTCGGCCGTCGCGACTGAAACAGCATACTCCCATCTCCGCCGTTCCTGCGGACTTACCGCCTGTTGAGTCGTTCTCCTGTTCCGTTTCCGGCTGCTCGTCATATAGCCCTTCGGCTAACACAATCTCTTCCCATTCTCCGGCTGCGTTCTTGCGCGTCTGGTATAACTGAAACAGCTGTTGCCCCGTCACGTTGCTCGCGCGCTTCATCTTCTTGGAACTGCTTTTGCTTTTCTCTTGACGGTTGCTCGTGAACATCAGCGCATCTGCTGAACTGCCGATGAACATAGGTGCGAAATTGCTTGTACGGGCTTGGTTGAACTCCCGCGCCTCACTTACTTTGTAACGGGAGCCTTCTTTCTTCCATTCGTCGATCTTCAGGCACGCGTATTTGCCGGCTTGAGCAACGTAGTTATCCGGGTGTTTCTCCAGATACAACTCATAACTCTTTGCCGCGTCTTTGTATTTGCCTTGGTATTGCAGCACCATGCCTGCATTCAGGAAGATTGTCGAGTCCTGTAAATGGTACTTGCATCGTAACGCGTTCTGATAGCAGTTCGCCGCACGAGGGTTGTTGATATGCCGGTAACATTCGCCTTGCTTGTATGCTACGTAGCCTTTCAACTCTCGGTCTTTCTTTGCCGACAACTGACTGTAGCATTGCTTGTACATGTCCGCTGCCGTGAAATACTCACCGATAGCGAACTTCTTGTCTGCCCGCTTTATCCGCTGTTGAATACTGCACCCGCTCAGTGTCAGTATTGCCAGTAATATGTATATGATTCGTTTCAACTAAGTTCGTGCACTACCAGTCCGCTCCGTAACTTCGGTTCAAACCATGTTGTCTTCGGAGGCATGATATTACCGCTGTCCGCAATGTCTATAATCTGTTGCATCGTCACGGGGTAGAGTGCCAGTGCCATGCGCATCTCACCGCTATCCACTCTCCGCTTCAATTCGCCCAAGCCGCGAATGCCGCCCACGAAATCAATACGTTTGTCCGAACGTAAATCTTTGATGCCTAAAATCTTATCCAATATCAGGTTGCTCGATATCGTTACGTCCAACACTCCTATCGGGTCATGGTCATCGTAACGACCTTCTTTCGCCGTCAACGAGTACCAACGTCCGCCAAGATACAAGCTGAAGTTATGCAACCGCTTGGGCTTAACGGCGGAATAATCTCCCTTCCCTTCACGGGTGAAGAGCTCTGCTCGATCGGACTGCCGGTGGCCGTCCGTAGAACATTGCTGGGGGTAGGCTTCTATCTCAAAGTTCTCTTTAATGGCGTCCAAAAACTCCGCCTCGCTCAAACCGTTCAAGTCCTTCACTACGCGGTTATAGTCAATAATATTGAGCTGATTGTCCGGGAAGCATACTGCGAGGAAAAACTCATACTCGGGCAGCTTATCTCCCTTCCCTTCACGGGTGAAGGGCTTTGCCCGATCGGACTGCCAGTGGCCGTCCGTAGAACATTGCTGGGGGTAGGCTTCCTTCTTTTCCTTTCCTACGCCTGCCGCTGCGGCTGAACGGTGGTGGCCGTCCGCAATATACATTGCCGGTATCTGAGCAAAGATCTCTGTGATCTTCTTAATCGTCTCCTCGTCGTTGACAACCCAGAATGTATGCCGAAAACCTTCCGGCGCAGCCACAAAGTCATACTCGGGTTCACCGGCACAGACATTTGCCACGATGGTATCCAAGTCCTCGCGATGAGGATAGGCAAAGAATACCGGCTCCATATTGGCGTTCAGCACACGCACATGTTTCATGCGGTCTTCCTCTTTGTCCTTACGCGTCAACTCATGCTTTTTGATGCGGCCCTCTAAATAATCATCTACCCATGCGCCGACCACCAGACCATATTGTGTTCTACCATTCATCGTCTGCGCATAAACGTAGTATTTGTCAGTCTTGTCCTGCACCAACCAGCCGTTCTGCTTGAATAACTTAAACTGCTCCACGGCGGCATCATACACCCGCGGGTCATGCTCGTCCGTCCCGGGCGCGAAGTTTATCTCTGGCTTGATGATGTGGTACAGACTCTTTTCGTTACCTGCCGCTTCCGCACGCGCCTCTTCGCTGTTCAACACATCGTACGGACGACTGCTCACTTCCTCCACCAATGCCTTCGGTGGCCTCCATCCTCTAAATGGCTTAATTTTCATAAAATCACTTATGATTTTGTAATTTTCGTTGCTTTCGTTATTTACGTAAACTACGCCAACTACGTAAACTACGCAAACTACGTTAACAACTTAACGGTTTAACGATTTAACGGTTTAACGATTTAACGGTTTAACGATTTAACGGCTTAACGATTTAACGGCTTAACTATTTAACCCTTTAACGGGAGCGACTTTGTCGCTTCCCATGCTGCATGTTCCGTTAAACACAGCACCCGGTTCCACGATCAGCGTCTTCGTCTGTACATCGCCTTGGATCTTACCGCTCGAACGCAGACTCAACTGCTGGGAGCATACAATCTTACCTTCCAGCAGACCCAAAATCTCTGCATTCTGACATGCGATAGTACCTTTTATGCGTCCTGCCTCGCCGATAACGACTTTGCCCGTACATTGCAAGTCGCCCTCGATCAGACCGTCAATACGGAAATCGCTGTCCGCTACTACGTTACCTACAATCTTGCTTCCTGCGGTTAATGCGTTGAACATTGAGCCGCTTTGCTGTTTTTCATTTGCCATAATTCTCTATAAATAATTTAAATTTTTAACGTGTTCACGTGCGTCGCACGCACAAATTGCGTGCAAAGGTACAAAAAATATTTGGAATACACAAGGATTTTGCGGTAAAAATTAAATTTATTTAAAAAATTTCTCTTTTATTTGCATATGTCAAAAATTATTTGTAATTTTGCAGCGCAAAACGGATTACTATGGAAGACAAATTTGCCATACAACTTTTTGAGGGTAAGAAAGTCCGCATTGTTTGGGATGAGGAGCAGGAAAAGTACTATTTCTCCGTTGTAGATATAGTGCAATTGTTAACGGACAGTACAAATCCGACGGACTACCTAAAGAAACTGCGGAAGCGTGATCCAGAATTAGGTGCGTTCCTAGGGACAAATTGTCCCCAGATAGGAATGCTCACATTTACCGGAAAGAAAAGAAAGACGTTAGCCGCTGATTTACAGGGGATTTTCCGTATCATACAATCGATCCCGTCAAAGAAAGCAGAGCCGGTTAAACAATGGTTGGCACAGTTGGGAGAGCAACGAATAGATCAGATGATTGATCCGGAACTGACGTTCCAAATGGCGGTGGAAGACTACCGTCGGCAAGGTTATTCAGATAAATGGATTAACGAGCGCATGCGTTCCATAGAGATGCGCAAAGAATTGACCGACGAATGGCATCGCGCGGGGATTCACGAACAAAAAGATTTCGCCATATTGACCAATGTACTCACGAAAGCATGGAGCGGCATGACCACTGGTGAGTACAAACGTCACAAAGGCTTGACAAAAGAGAACCTGCGGGATAACATGACCAATGTAGAATTGGCACTCAACACGTTAGCAGAAGTGACGGCAACAGAGATTTCCCGCCAGCGCAATCCGAAAGGCATGGCACAAAGCGCAAAGACAGCCAAAGAAGGTGGTGACGTGGCTCGCAGCGCACGCGCAGATATTGAAAGCCGTTTAGGTCGTTCGGTCATATCGGCGGAGAAAGCATCAGACCACATTCGTCCGATTGAAGAAGGGAGAACACAAGAACTGCCCTTTGAAGACAAGGACAAATAACCATACCACTGGGCTCAACAGTGTAAAAAAGTGAGTACATAATAAAAGGCGTTTATTAACGTTGTTTGCGACTCCTTGAAACTTCGCAACTTTCAAAAGAATAAAGTCGTAACAACTACAATGAATGTCCATGTGGGTATGTAATAGTACTCCACGCCCGTGAGGGCGAGGTGGGTTGTACATATCGGGCGTGGATTTCGGTTGTTATTCTACTTTATTCGGGCATGCGAAGGCCTCAAGGAGCGTGAAGAGCAAACGGACTTCACGCTTTTTGTATGTGTATGTGCGAACTATAATATATAACGGAGAATGCCGCATTAATCGTTCGAATGAATGTGAGATAAGACAATTTGAAAAAAAAAGTATAGTTTTAAAATCTAATAAACCGGAAAATCCGATGCCTCAGTTCTGAAAAGGTTATGGAAAATATCATTGATAGAATTGTTAGTTTTAATAACGACGAAAACTTGCTAAAATTAAGAGAAAAATACAGTGAGGCTTCTTTCTTTGAAATCATTGCAAAGGAGAGAAGCGAGACGACTTTTAGTGCGTTCCTGAAATGGTTCTTTCAGGGTGATTTTATTAAATCAAAACATAGTTCCCCAGTCCTGCTACTTCTGGATATTCTTGCTCAGAAAAGTCAAGGTGACGATTTAAAAATGGTAAACTCATTTAGGAATGATTTAGTAACAAGAAAAATAATTATAGATAATGTTTTGGTTGAGTCTGAAAAGGTCGTGAAAGAATTAGCAGGCGAGATTGTCGATAATGCTGAATTATGCCCAGAAGAGATGCTACAAGTTGCAACAAATTGCTTAGACAGAATCGATCTCTATATTGAATGTTTGTGCCATAAAGATTTAAAAGAACAAAAAATTCAAATTGTTATCGAAAATAAAATTGATTCTATGCAAGGGAAGGGAAAAAATCCGAAAAAGCCACTACCAGAAGAATACAAAAAAGCAAGTCAAACAGAAAGATATTTTAAGGGAACTCATATAAAGTCAAGCGATGATTCTATACAACAGATTTATGTTTATTTAGCACCAGATAGACATGTAGAAGAAAAAGGCATTGATAGCCATTTCATTAAGATCACATATCAAGATATTTTGGACAAGATAATTGCCCCTATCTTAAGTTCTACTACATTAAGTGCAAGGACAAGATTCTTTTTAGAAGAATTTAAAAATGAACTTACATTCCCCAATTCTGATGGCGCTACAATTCGTCCAGCCATAGCAACAGATAGTAATACTAAGGCGTGGTGTGGCGAAATTTTCAAAGTCTATAAGGATTTAATCATTAAGTCTGTTATTGCAAGTTCGTCTAATACATGGTACTATATTGAAAAGAATGGGACTTATTATAACTATAAGCCATTAAAAGAACTTAAAAGTTGTTATAATATCGCACAAAAACAATATAAAACTATAATACAGAGTGTACATGATGGCTATGAAGTAGAGATTAAAGAAGAAGATAGAAATACATTATGTTCATTCTGGGAAAGCAATAAAAAGATTATAAGTTCTATATTAGACAATCTTCTCGAAGAAGAATATAATAAGCTTATTCATATTATTGAGACCATTTCTAAACGAGATAATATAAGATTGAAGTATAACATTTATGTTGACAAGAAAAAAATAAATGAAAAGCCATTAAACAACTCTGAAACTGCTTTTACAATAATTCAAAAATATATTGAATATATTGACAAAAAACAGGGCAGTACGTTGGAAAAAATGAATAAAACATTCCCCACGAAAGAGGTTAATAAATACTATTTCGGAGAAAATCGCCCATTCAATAAATTGTTTTTTGAATACAGTAAAAACGGAGAATATGAGACTTTAAATGAAGAAATAGTAAAAATAAAGGATGACAGATGGGATTTTTGGAATGATGAAAAGCATGTGTTGGCTCTATCCGAAGAGATAAAAATTATAATGCTTAAAATGTGGCGAACTGGAGATTTGAAAAGTCTTATAGAAAAAGTCGGAAAATTATGTCCGGATATACAGGTTGTTGTAGCAGGGAAAGACAATATGGATTGATATGATATTAATATCTCTTAATACTTATGAACCTCTATAAATCACGTTATGTAGCGTTAGAGGAGTGGAGGAAATTAATAACAAGATAATGTGCCACCGAAAAAATACACAAACAACACATATGTATATAAAAACAATTATAAAATAGAAAACAGAATTATGAAACAAAAACTTTTTACCCTATTGCTTGCTGTAGCAGCCAGCATAGGAACGATGTTCGCTTGGGACTATGAGCGAGTTCAAATCGGCGATTTGTATTACAACCTCGATGCCACGAGTCAAACGGCTGAAGTGACGTATCAGTTAGAATGGAGTGAAAATAACTACAAAGGTCTCACCACTGCCAATATCCCCGCTTCGGTGGAATACAATTTAGTAACATATAGCGTCACAAGCATAGGTAGCAGTGCTTTCAAGAGTTGTAGCAGTTTGATTTCTGTGACGATTCCCAATAGCGTCACCAGCATTGGAGATCAGGCTTTCGGTTGGTGCAACAGTTTGACCTCTGTGACGATTGGTAATAGCGTCACAAGCATTAAAGATTATGCTTTCTCTGATTGCAGCGGTTTGACCTCAGTGACGATTCCCAATAGCGTCACAAGCATTGGAGAAGGTGCTTTCCGAAATTGCAGCGGTTTGACCTCTGTGATAATTCCCAATAGCGTCACAAGCATTGGAGAGGAAGCTTTCAGAAATTGCACCGGTTTGACAAAAGTAAACATTACGGACATTGCGGCATGGTGTAATATTGCTTTCAGTGGTAGTGGCAGCAATCCGTTAGATTGTGCCAAGCATCTATATGTAAATGATGTAGAAGTAACTGATTTGGTTATTCCCAACAGCGTCACCAGCATTGGAGAATGGGCTTTCTCTGGTTGCACCGATTTGACCTCTGTGACAATACCAAATAGCGTCAAAAGCATTGGAGAAGGTGCTTTCTCTGATTGCAGCGGTTTGACCTCAGTGACGATTCCCAATAGCGTCACAAGCATTGGAATTGGTGCTTTCTCTGGTTGCTCCGGTCTGACAAGTGTGACTATTCCTAATAGTGTCACAAGCATTGGAGAGCATGCTTTCTCTAGTTGCAAAGGTTTGACTTCCGTTGAGATTCCAAATAGTGTCACAAGCATTGGAGAGTATGCTTTCTCTTATTGCAGAGGTTTGACCTCTGTGACGATTCCCAATAGCGTCACAAGCATTGGAGATAATGCTTTCTATAATTGCAGCGGTTTGACCTCTGTGACGATTCCCAATAGCGTCACAAGCATTGGAGAGTGTGCTTTCACTGGTTGCAGCGGTTTGACTTCTGTGACGATTGGCAATAACGTCACAAGCATTGGATACTATGCTTTCTCTGCTTGCACCGGTTTGACCTCCGTGACGATTGAAGCAGAAACACCGTCGACATTGGGGTCGGGTGCTTTTAATTATACCAATAATTGTCCGATGTATGTACCTTGTGGCACAATAGATGCATATAAAACGGCATGGTCAAATTATGCTTCTCAGATAAAATATGCTCCATTACCATACAAAATAACCACACATGCAGAAAATGGAAATGTTGATATCGCAAGTTTAGGAAATTATACTACTTGCGATGAGCAGCCATATTATTATTTCCTTACGGTCATCCCAAACTACGGCTATCATTTCACCCAATGGAGCGATGGCTTGAAAGACAATCCGCGTATTGCGCAGATAACAAAAGACACCACCTTTACGGCAGAGTTTGCGTATGACCGCGTGGGTACTTGCGGAAAAGACTTGGCACTCGTTTGGTCATACGACCCGACTAACAAAGTGTTGACTATCGGCAATGCCGGTGAGTTTACAGAGAATATGCAGTTTGGCGCAGAAGCGCCGGGCGAGATGGAAGAACTGGTTATCGGTAATAACGTCACCGCCATCGGCGAAAACGCTTTCGCGGGTATCAGCACGCTGAAGAAAGTAACCATCGGCGAGTCTGTGAAGACCATTTATGACAGAGCATTCTATAATTGCGTGAACCTCGAGACCATCTTCAACTACCGCCAAACGCCGACCAATGCGTACAGCACCGCTTTTGACGGAGTGGACAAGTTTGAATGCAAACTGTACGTTCTGCCGAGTTCGATTGATATGTACAAGAATGCCTCTGTTTGGAGAGATTTCTACTATACGTACGCCATCGGCGCTGAGGAAGCCACTTTGCTGACCAACGATGTGAAGGTCGAGCCGCAGGACAATGCAGCAACAGTTACCTGGCCGACTTCGGAAAATGCCGCCACTTATACGATTGAGATAACCAAAGACGGAGTTGTTTTCTGCACGTTGATCTTCAACGGCAACGGTCAATTGACAGGCATTGCCTTTGCGCCGGGCAAGAACGGCAACCGTCATGCACCGGCAGCGAAAATGACCGCCAACGGTTTGCAGTTCACGGTAACCGGTCTGAACAGCGCAACGCATTATGCGCTTACGCTGCAGGCTAAAGATGCCCAAGATGCCGTTCTCGCTTCCTATACCGGCGAATTCACCACCACCGGCGAGCAAGTGCCGACGAGCATTGATAATACACCCTTCCCTTCAGGGGAGGGCTGGGGTGAGGCTTCCAAGATTCTCCGTGACGGCCAGTTGTTCATCCTCCGCGGCGACAAGACCTACACCCTCTCCGGTCAAGAGGTTAAATAACATCAAATACACCTATACAAAAATGCAGGCTCCACACAAGCCTGTATTTTTTTTACTTGGTCCTTTTCATTACGACAGATGCATGTTCCCTCAATTCGTTGCCGTTTCGTTGCCGTGTCGTTGCCGTGTCGTTGCCGTGTCGTTATCGACTCGTTGCCGTGTTTGGCTCGAAAAAATTACGAGAATAGTCGCAAGATTCCCTTAACAGATCCAAAGGATCCCCTTAACAAATTCATAGGATACCCATAGGATACTTGGTCCTTTTTGGGACAAACCTCATGCTTACTGTATATATACATAGTATATATACACTTTTTTTCGTTTTTTATAAAATTTAAATAAATTTGCGTATGTCATTTTTTTGTAGTATCTTTGCAGCGATTTTACTTCTCTAACCCTTTAAAACTTCAGCATTATGGACAAAAAATTACCTATTTGCGCTACCATCAAAGATGGTTTCAAGATCGGACTTGTTAACTTTCTAAGCCTGATTGCTACTGCAATCCTTTATCTGTTGACGATTTGGATTCCGTATCTCAACGTCGGTACCACCATTGCCATGTCCTCACTGCCCGCAGAACTGGCTAAGGGACATGTCATTAAACCGACCTTTATCTTCGAGGGACGTTTCCGTCGTAACATGGGAGAGTTCTTCATTCTCATGACGCTGATGAGCGGTGCCATCGGTATCGGTTTTATGTTTGGTATTATCCCGGGCTTCGTGATTGCTATCGCTTGGTCCTTCGCCGCTGTGCTCTTTGTGGATAAAGACCTCAACGCTATCGAGTGTCTCCGCGAATCCAACCGCCTCACTTACGGCAATAAGGCTCGTCTCTTCTGGGCTGAGTTCCTCGTAGGTCTCTGCCTCGGTATCATCATCTCGATTATCGGAGCTCTCTTCAGTATTGGCGAGATTCGTGCACTTGAGATCATCGGACTCATCATCAACTGCGTCATCATCCTCTTCATCGTCCCCGCTCTCTACGGCGTGGAGGCATCGATCTATCGCCAACTCACTACCGGTAAGTTCCTCGCAGAGGAAGAGAAAATAGAGACACCTGCAGCTGCTGTAGAACCCGCTGCTCCCAAGGCTCCGAAAGCAGAGAAACCCGCAGCCAAGAAGCCTGCCGCTAAAAAGCCTGCAGCAAAGAAACCCGCTGCTAAAAAATAACAATTTCCGGCTACGAGAATAACCTAAAAAGGGCCCTTTGGGCTCTTTTTTGCGTTTTTATTTGCACAATTCAAAAAAAAGCAGTACCTTTGCAGCCGATTTGTGAATAAACATGCGCACGGTACTCTTCGCTATACTGCTTGTCGCTGCTGCAGCTCTGCTGCTCTGCGTGGGAGTCATCTTCCGAAAAGACCACTCCTTCCGTTCCCAGCATATTCATCAAAACGAGCGAATGAAACACGATGATATCCACTGCGTTATCGCCGAAGATGCTAAGCAACGTCAAACAAAATAAACAATGTCAAACAAATTCAAACAATTTATCATAATGAACAAAATTGCAATTATCGTTGATTCCGTTTTGGCAGCAGCCGTTGTTGCCCTGTTTATCCTTTTCTTTACGTTTAACCCTTGGGCTAAGAAGTCCGGTGAGGTGGAAGCGCAAGGAGACTTGCTGCCTATCGCAGTAGTCAACACTGATTCCATCCTCAAGCACTACACACTTGCCGTGGAGTCGCAGGACAAACTGATGTCACAGTACGAAGAGTCTACCGTTAAGCTCGACACCAAGGCTAAAGCCTTGCAGAAAGAGGTGGAGACCTTCCAGAAGGACGTTATGGACTTCCAACGCAAATTGGAGGCTAACGCTTTCCTCAGTCGTGAGCGCGCCGAGTCCGAGCAAGCCAAACTGCAGAAGAAGGAGCAGCAACTGATGGCTAAACAGCAAGACCTTGAGAACCTCCGTCAGAAACTCAGCAATGATTTTATGCAGCAGCAAGCAGAACTGACGCAACAACTTCAGGACTCTGTACAGGCTTACCTGCGTGAATACAACGCTGATGGACATATCCATATCATCCTCAACGATGCCGTGCTCATGAATAAAGTGGCCGGCTACGACATCACCGACGAAATCATCGAAGGTCTCAACGCTCGCTACAGCAAGTAAAGTAGCTTAATCCAAACCCTTCCCTAAAAGGAAGGGCTACGACATGAAGGAACGTTCAGCATTTATATGGATATGGATTGCATTACTCTCCTTCCCTTTAGGGAGGGACGGGGTAGGCTCTCTTTACGCCCAGCGGATACCGGAAGCACTCGAGTACACCGAAATCTATGATTTCATCGAGGAACTGACGACGGACGGTATCATCAACTCCAATGCCGCCATCAAACCCTATACCCGTGATGCGATAGCAGCCATGCTGCGCGAAGCGCAGGGTAGGGACTCACTCCTCAACAAACGCCAACGCGAAGATCTGCAATTCTATCTCCAGGATTATGCACTGGAGCAGGACACACTGCCGACCTATTATTCGTATGGTCACAGACATGTTACGCAGTGGATAACACCCGTTTCCAACCTCTCGTTGGCGGATCCCTCATTGCATATCTTGACCAAAGACAAGATCTTCAAAATGCGTGTACGGCCTATCCTGGGTATGGACCTCCTTTACAACAAGAAAGGACTCATTACACATCGTTGGTACGGTGCTGAAATTCAGATGGATATTGCCAAGCACCTCTCTATCTGGGGTTCACTTCGTGATAACTCTTGGAAAGGCACCGGATACCTTAATGATGCCTATTTCCCCGATACCTACGCCAAGATAGACGGCGCCAAACTTACCAAACCCGATTATCTCAATAATCTTCCCGGCGTGCAGTACAAAGAGGCTAACTACGGAGGCGATTTTTCGGATTCGCGTGGTGGTATCTCGTTATATACATGGTGGGGTTCTATAGGCGTTCAGCGCGAGCGGATTCAATGGGGCGACGCACAGCATTGCTCGAACATCCTCTCTGCGCATAATCCCGCCGTGCCGATGGTAACTCTTCAACTTACGCCCTGCAAATGGTTCCAGTTTGACTATTTCCATGCATGGCTGCCCAGCAATGTGCTGGACTCCACCTATTACTACCGCGAGGTGTACGAAGAAGGAGTGACCAAAATCAATTACCGCCCGGCGAACAAGTTCATGGCGGCGAATATGTTCACTTTTATGCCCATCAAGTACGTCCAGTTCTCGTTTGGTAACTCCATCGTTTACGCAGAGCGTAATGTACAGGCCGCATACTTCATTCCTATCGCGTTCTTCAAGTCGCTCGACCACCTTCTTACCAAAGGCGTCAACTCTGAGAATCAGAACTCGCAGGCTTTTGCTACGCTTACCGTCCGTCCTACGGATCATCTGCGGTTATACGGAACGTTCTTCCTTGATGAGTTTAAGTTAGCCCGTCTCAAGAAATCGAATCCGGAGCATAATCTGGTTTCGTATCTCGTGGGCTTCAATTGGAGTGGCTGGCCGCTCAAAGGCCTCTCTCTGCGTGGTGAGTTCGTGCGTTCTTATATAGCTACCTACGAGCACTCTATCAGCGTCCTGGATTATACCTCCAATAGCTATTGCTTGGGCCATTATATGGGTTCTAACTCCCAGTCGGTCTTCCTCCAACTGGCTTATCGCCCGGTAAGGGGATTGCGTATTATGCTCGATTATACGTGGGATACCAAATACCGTGCGTATGATTACGTGCGCCATAACATCGCCGGCACCAGAGTTCCGTACCCGATTATCGCGCAGACACCGTTTAGCGAGAAGATATGGCAGAACCACGAACTTAACTTTCGTGCGGTTTATGAAGTCTTCAATAACTGCTACGCGCATATTGACTTCACCTATAATAATACGCGCGCGTTCGCGCCCACGTCCGATAGAATACCCGGCGAGGACCGCGGATGGAATGCTGACGGCACGTCAATGGAACTTGCAGGCGCAGAACTCGAGGCCTATTATCTCAATAAGTTCTCGCCCGTCTTCTTCCAAGGCCAGAACTTCACCCTCACCTGCGGTCTCTCCTTCGGCTTCTGATAAGGTGCTCAGCGTACGATTTCCCAGAAAGTAAGGAAGATAATCTTGAAGTATTCTCCCAGTGTTTGATTGTCAATATAGCGCATATTCAGCGCTATTTTTGCTGGAATAATCTCTTCTATGTAGGTTTTATCCGGATTCTTTGATTGAGCTAAAAGGCGGTTCTCATCGATGTATTCAATAGATGCATAGTCTGTAATACCGGGGCGAACAGATAAAACGCGACATTGTTCCTTTGTGTAGACATCAACATATTTGCGCACTTCTGGACGCGGTCCGACAAGAGACATGTCCCCTACAAGCACATTCCATAACTGCGGCAGTTCGTCGAGTTTGTATTGCCTGATATAATATCCGGCACGAGTGACACGAGGGTCTTTTTCGCCTATCGTTATCAAACTCATTTTGTCTGCTCCTACACGCATGGAGCGAAACTTAAGCAACCCGAACTCTTTGCCATCTTTTCCGACTCGTTGTTGACGGTAGAAAACGGGGCCTGGGTTATCAACAATAATCCACAGCGCTACAATAAGGAATAGCGGGCAGAGGAGTAGTAATCCGAGAAAACTGAATACTATGTCGCAAAGACGAATCATCGAATACGGATTATATCAGTATATTGCTGAATGATATAATCAATCTCCTCATCTGTCAAGCGAGTATGAAGAGGAAGCGTAATCTCGTTAGCGAAATGTGCGTAGGCATTAGGATAGTCCTTGATGTCGAATCCTAATTGCTTGTAAGCCGACATCATCGGTAGCGGCTTATAGTGTACATTGGTAGCGATACCCCGTTCTGCCATTTTGACAATAATTTCTTGTCGTTCTTCAAGCGAAGCATTAGGGATGCGTGTCAGATAGAGGTGACCGGACGAGATATGTTTATCATTATAGTGCTCCGGTACTTCAATACCGAGTGGTTTAAACGCGGCATCGTAACGCTCTATGATCTCGCGACGGCGAGCTAATAGGCCAGGGTAGCGTTTCATTTGCACTAAACCAATTGCTGCCATGATATCAGTCATGTTGCATTTATACCAAGGTCCAACTATATCGTATTCCCAAGCTCCCAATTGCGTTTTGGCTAAAGCATCTTTAGATTGGCCATGTAACGAGAGTAATTGTACTTGGTGATATAGCTTCTCATTGTCAATTCCCGGTATAGTCCGCCAAGTGAGAGCTCCGCCTTCTGCTGTCGTGAAATTTTTTACGGCGTGGAAACTGAAAGCGGAGAAATCAGCTATTGAACCGACCATTTTCCCCTTTCGGGAAGCTCCGAAAGCGTGTGCAGCATCAGCACAAATAGCAATACGCCCGATAGCGTGTTGGATATTATTGGCTGGCCGGAAAAGCGCCTTCTGGCGCTCCACTATTGCAAATATACGATCATAATCACATGGTATACCTGCTAAATCCACCGGAATAATAGCCTTGGTGCGCTCGTTGATGGCAGCCTCCACAGCATCATAATCCATCTCCAGATTATCTTTCTGCACATCCACAAACACAATTTTAGCCCCTACATGATATACAACAGATGCTGATGCTGTGTACGTGTAGGCAGGAACAATTACTTCATCCCCTTCGCCAATCCCCAATAGGCGCAAAGCCATTTCTGCACATGCTGTTTGCGAATTAAGACATACAGCTCGTTCTGTACCTACATACGCAGCAATCTCGCGTTCCAACTCCTTGGTGCGAGGGCCTGTGGTAATCCAACCGGACAAAATAGCCTCACGAACCTCATTTACTTCTGCCTCCGTCATGTCAGGCGGCGAGAATGGAATGTTAAATTTTTTCATATAGATTATATTTTTATCTTGCTGTTTTATAAATCAAATTCAGTATTTTCTCTGGCATCAGTTTCGCTAATGCATACAAGAGCGCGAATATATCCGCTTTGACGCCGTAATGTAACATCTTGTTAACTCTCCTGCGTAATTGCAGAATCGATTGCGCATGTTTGATGCCCCGTCGTCTTTCAAAAAATTGTTCGTTGAGGCGAAAATAGTATAAGAATTCCGGTATATTGGCAAACTTGCATCCCGCGGCGAATCCCTGCGCCCACATGATAGTATCTTCACCGAAGTATGTGTCTTCCGGATACATGCCCGCCTTCTCGAAATAAGAACGACGGAACATGACGGTCGGGTGAATCATGCAATCGCGTTTACTGAAGAACTCGTAGCATTCTTGATGAGTAACCGGCATTTGTTTTCGATAATACTCTTCTCCTTGCCCGTTAATTTCAATAGCCCATGACCCCACACAATCTATCTCTTTATGGCTATCAAGGGACGCAACTTGTTTTTCGAAACGATCCTTGGTATTGATGTCATCTGCGTCCATGCGGGCGATATATCGGAAATTCTTTTGCGGTAAAATGATCGTAAGCAATTGATTCATGGACTTCGCTAATCCCTGATTGTCTTTGTTCTTGATGAGCACAAACCGCTTGTCGTCCAACGAAGACAGGTACTTGTCTAAATCATCTGCTATAGGTCCGTCGAATAGCAAAAAACACTGATAATCAGTGAATGTCTGATTTTGCAGACTCTCCACAGCAATACGTGTATATTGGAGAGAATCTCCTTTATACACAGCCATGATTACTGCCAATGTACAAGTATTTGTGTTTTTAGATGCCATAAATACAATTATTTTTCGAATAGAATGTGTAAACTATTCATCCAAGTTTCGCATGCTTGATGTTCGTCAAATTTATGTATTTGTTCTTTTGTGTGCGAAATAAGGTCGTCTCGTTGATCCAAAACCATACTGAACCCTTTTGCGATAGCATCAATATCCAATGGGTTGACTTGTATACCAGCATTACCCACTACTTCTGGTAAACTGGATGTATTTGAGACGAGAGCCGGTTTCCCGTATTTAAAACCTTCGAGCGGCGGGATACCGAATCCTTCGCATAAACTTAATAATACGACCGCTTCTGCATGCTTGAATAGAAAAGCAACTTCAATATCATTCATAACAATTTAGCCCGCAAAATTACATAAAAAAAATGACATATGCAAGCATATGCCATTCTTTTTCGTATTTTCATGCATTTTTTTTCGGCGAAGTTGTGATTGGAATCAAAAAACGCAACTCTAAGAAGGTTGCGTTTAAAATGTTAATATTGAGCGTTTGTTACGGAAGGTGGCGTTTTATTGTTTTGACAGTTCAAACTCCACAATAAAATGTCGTTCTCTTTTTTCTATAGGCGGGAGTTGCATATAGTCACCATACAAGTTATGTAAATATTCATCATAGTGATTAGGAATATGCACTTTATGTCCCTCAAATATCGCCTCATATGGAGGCAAATATATTTCTTGAGAAAATATCTCTCCGTTGTAGTATTTGCGTCCAGTAGGAATACCTAATGGTCGGTTCTCTCTATCCGAAGCCACAAACCGGTCAAACCACCAGACCCATTTTCTATGTGGAATAATACCGAAAATCTTTCCTAATATGCATTTAAAACGATAACGTTTTTTTGTAGTTGGATCTAACGACATAAATTCTTTTAACCGAGCGCTAGGATATTGCGCATAAAGTACTACGATGGAGATAAATTGGAGGCTATTCGCAATCAATCCTTTGATTTTCTGTCCAATTTTTGTTACGGGAACAGCATCCAAAGCAAAGATATCTATTCCTATGCCCTGTGGGAAAGTGGAATTGTCGCTATAGATGTCTATGTTTTTTGTACCCTTCCGATATACCTTAAGGAACACATTCTTGGCATCTGTTTTTGGATTAGGGGTGTTGAATTCATAGTTTTCCCCCAATGCGCCTAGTTTTAGCAAGTGAATTAGCATTTCGTAATGTTGACGCGGCATAAGCAAATCCAAATCATCATCCCAAGGTATAAATCCTTGATGACGAATAGCCCCTAAACAACTGCCTCCACACAGCATGACGGTTAAGTGATGTGTATAACATAGTTTTGCGATATCAAGATACATATCAAGTAAAGCCTGTTTAAGGGTTTTGCTTTCTTTTTCGGTCATTTCGTGCAGATAATCCGTGCAAGTTGCCAGTTCGTTGAGTAATTCAGTATCAGATTTCATGGACATGATGTTTATTTTTTTCTTCTGACATCAATCACTTCACCAGTTGCATTTGAGAAAACTGTATTAAGAGAAGCAATGGCGACATCTTCTACTGGCAACAATGTACCCTCCGGCTCGTTGCCAAAATTCTGAATGCGCATAGGTGTTTTTGTGCGCTCGGGGTTAATGCAGTTTACTCGAATTCCGAAATCATGCCATTCTTCAGCGATAGCTTGTACGAAGTTGACAATAGCTGCTTTTGTCGCAGAATAGAGGCTATACATCATACGTCCGCGTGTGTAACTGCTACTGGTATAGAAAAGCAGGGAACCGCGTGTGGCTCGTAGGTAGGGAAATGCTTCTCGAGCCACATTAATCACTCCAAGCAGATTGACATTGATGGAATTGATAATTGAATCTTGAGACATGCCTGTTAATGATTCTTTTACAAGAACACCGGCTGTATTAACTACGACATCAATTCGTCCTTCTTTGGCCTTAACTTGCTTTAATGCTTCGCGTACATTATCCACGTTGGACACATCGCAGCCATTCTGCGAGCGTGAGAAGGAATAGATGCGCGCATGGTGTTCTTCTCCAATTTTTATCATCTCCCCACCAATACCGTAACTGCCGCCGAAAATAACAATCACCTTCTTTTTAAGTCCATCAATAGCATCATTAGATAAGAATTTTTGTTCTCCACATTGTGTGCGTAATTGGAATAATTTGTCCAGCAAGAATAAATCTTCTAGATAGGTCAACTTCATGTTGGCATTTTCTCCCTCCACAACAAAAACAGGTTCTTCCGGCATATAGCGTCTCACTGTTCCGCAGTCGTCAGTCGTTACAAAATTAGGGTCTGCTAATGCCAACTCATAGGCTCGTTTAATGGTGCCACGTTTGAAACATTGCGGCGTCTGACCATTTCGTAAATGTGCTCGATTAGGGATAAAATCTATGCACTCGTTGGCATCGACAGAGATGATGGTGTCAGTTGTCTTGACCGCAACATCAACCGCATTGTATTTCTCTAAAGCAGCTATGCAATCAATGATGACACGTTCACTAAGTAGAGGGCGGACAGCATCATGGAAGAGAAGATTCGTATCATCATCCGTATAGGCATTGATAGCTGCTAAACTGCTGTCATAGCGCTCCTTTCCTCCGTTCAGAATCTTTTTTACTTTCTTGTATTGGTTCTTTACAACCAACTCCTCTACATTCACCACGTAATCCGGCTTGCTGACAATGCAAATCTCGTCTATCTGCCGGCAATTCTCGAACACATCAATCGTGTGCTCAATCACTTGCTTTCCGGCAACTTTCATAAACTGCTTGGGCACATCGTTGCCTAAACGAGAACCGCTTCCTCCTGCCAAAATAACTGCTATATTCATGATAGTTTATTTTTGTACTTTATACTAAATCTATTATTTTTTGTGATGCATTTGTGTAGTTGCTTCCCCACAACTGTTCAATCACCCATTTACTGTTTGTCTCAATCTGTAAATTTTTATCCGCCAATACCTGCTTCAAACGATTCCATTCATGGACTTTTTCTCCGGGGGTATAGGTATCATAGTCGTACGCCAAGTCACGGCTGTTTTTAATATAATCCTCATAATCGAACGGATATAATATAATATGTTTTCCCGGCATTAGCTGATAGTCGTAGTAAATTGAAGAATAATCTGTAATCAGCACATCTGTCTTCGGAAGTAACGGATAAACATCGATGTCTTTATTCAGCAGCATGATATTCGAATAACCGTCAATAGTCACTTTTGTGCGTGTAGCCGGATGCAATTTGATAAGGAACATTGCGTTATTCTTAATCATCATTTCGTTGAGTTCCTGAAACGCTATACCGGAATGCGAGATGTAGTCCGATTGATCATCTCGGAATGTAGGCATATAAATATATACTTTGCTATATTGCTCCAAGGATTTTGCGACTGCTTTAATAGCATCATTCTCATATTTCTCAATATATTCATCCACAATTTCTGTTTCCTCTACTAAAAAATCACATCTCGGATAGCCTATTTGACGAGTCTGCTCTTTTGTCAGCGCATAACATTCTCGGAAATGTTCATCCATCAAATCAGAGGTAGTAATGAAAAACGTTGCCGGATCATAATTGGATGGAGTCAAGAACTTATTCAGTCTATTTTGGGGATTATACGTGAAACTTCCCTTTAATCCTAATTTTTTAATACCGACTCCATGCCATAAATTTATTTTGATCGCTCTTGCACTTGTCCAATAGTTAATATCGCTTGTTGATGAAGAGAAGCAATATATCCCGGCTTTTAGACAAGTATTTATCCCGCGCAGAGACCACTTGTAATAGCAAGGAAGTTGTAAAGATGCTATTTCTTTTTGTTCTTCTTTGCTGCGCGCAATCCAAATCGCTTTTATTTCGCGCATATTGCGTATTATATACAGAAATAGATATTTGGAATTATCGGAAAATCCGGTTTTGTTGCCAAAGACCCATAATTTGTTATTGCGGTGCATAATGCAAGCGAGGGGGATTAATAAATATCCCAAGAGGTCACAAACACGTTCCACAATTTCTTTAAACGAACGGTTTTGAATGGTCCAGAATATGAGCGATTTCGGCATGCTTTTAATTTATTTTGTAAGTATACACTCTTTAAGAGCATTCAGGTAACCATGGCCATATTTCAGACACGGTTCCACATAATTGCCCTCTCCCCATTCATTCCATGATTTGAGGAAGATAAGTTTGTCTTCCCGTCCAGTATTTTCAATAATTTGTTCAATATGTTTTTTAAACAATACCGGTTCTGGGTTAGTAAATACAGTACCAATATACCCAATACGCGAAGTGTTATCCCAATTGGCATACAATGTAGCTATGATATCCTTGCGTCTAAGCAAATTCATATCATATTTTTTGAGAATGGCTTTGTATGGCTGTGTAATGGGATGGCGAAGAGTGTACGCTATAATTCGCCGCATACGAGATTGGTTAAAAAATGTGCGGATGCTTTCGAGATTGATAGCGTCGTACATCTTATATATGGGATCTTTTATTTGGTTCACATCTCCTTGCCCTATGAAATAAAATGGTGGCAAATTATTTTTAGCAGCTAATTCTTGCCATGTGTCCATAAATAATTTCGTGTCGGGCATATTTACAGGGGAATAAACGACAAAAAGAAGTTTCCCATGAATGTGATAGTAACGTTTGTCTTTGAATGCCGGTAGCAAGGAATAAAAATGTGCCACAATATCTTCTTTTCCCGGATAATGCTGTTCAATCAACAAATCTTGACAGAAGCGTGAAACATCATTATTCCATCTTTTCTTCATCCATGAGTGATTCGCCCAGCCGATACAGAATGGAAAATCCGGTTTCCCCGAAGAGACGACCTCATTGAAAGGTCGTTCAAGTAATTCTTTCCCGTTTCCAAACCAATAATGCCAATAGCAGAAGGCATCAATGCCGGCATCTCGTGCCATTTGCGCTTGCTCTTCTCGAACATCAGCCAACCGCAAATCATAGAAACCCAAATCAGCAGGCACAATTGGTTGATAATGCCCACGAAACATAGGCTTGGCTTTTGCTACGTTAGTCCATTCTGTGAATCCCTTTCCCCACCATTCGTCATTTTCAGGAATTGGGTGGTACTGTGGAAGGTAAAATGCTATTACATGTGCTCTTTTTTCTGTACTCATATCGAGACTTTTTTTCTGTTTACATTTGCTTGATTACTTTGGCTGGTACGCCGGCAGCTATGCAATACGGAGGAATATCTTTAGTGACTACGCTGCCGGCTCCAATAACGACACCATCTCCGATAGTGACACCGGGTAGTACTACTACTTTTGCGCCCAACCACACATTATTACCAATAGTAATTCCTCCTTTTGAAATCACTTCACGATCTTGAGGCCGAGTGTTCATTTCTTCTGTTGTACAATTATAACCATGCGCGTTATCAGAGATTAACACATCCGGACCTGTAAGTAAATTGTTACCGATATGAATATGATTAATAGCTGATATCTGCGCACCGTGCCGAATAGTGCATCCGTCTCCAATGGCAATAGTGGGATTGAATGTCTGATTTTTATAATGAGTCCATGCTGTTAACTCAACATTCGGCTCTATATACGTGTTTGCGCCAATGGAGATAGTTTCCTCTCCGAATAATCGAATAAAAGGATAACCCAATATAGAATGTACACCCACATGTTTAAAGTGCCTCTTTATGAGAATTGTGTGCATGTGGTTGAGTAATGATGACCATTTATCCTTTATATCATACATGTAATTTCTCTTCATTTCTAAAACCTCCTCTGTACACTAGCATAATACAAAAAAACACATATGTCATGTTCGTCCAAAAAAATTGGAAAAAATTATCTGCGAAAAATTGGAAAACCAATGTGTAAAACATGCAAGAATATATGAGTTTGCTTATAAGGTATCCTTTTATTGCATGTTTATATAGAATACCAGCAATGCCCCCAAGTATAATAGCAAAACACACAAGCCCAGTATAACCGAAGTCTTCGTAAAAAGGGAAAAGAACAGTGTATACATTAACAGGAATTGGAGTAAATACCCAGTTCCCCAAATTGAATGGATCAGAGTTGCCTACGACCAGAGGATTGAAAATTTGAATGATTTTTATAAATGCTCGGAATGTGTATTCGCCATGAAAATCTTCAATAAGAGAACTACTATGAAGGACACTATCAAATGCGGGCAGTGGGGCTAAGAGGTATTGCGCTATGAATTCGGTAATAATGAACCCATCTCCTCGAATGCCGAGACGTCTGATATAACTAACTCCAATCATTACAATCATCATGACAATTAGAATGTTCAATATCTTCTTTTTTGCTATTGTTTGCTCAAGAAGCATTAGACATACAAAAGCCAAACCAATTTGCGCAATTACATTTTTGTTACTTCGGAGGAGGAAGAAAAAAATTAATAATCCCAATAAAATTTTTGAGTATCTTGACCAATCTTTCTTTATCACCAGCATGTACATACAAACCGGTAACGCGGCCGTGTTAGCCAATTCTACAAAAGGTTTAAGCCATATGGGGAAGGGAATCGCGTCTTCATCTCCCGACAATGTAGCCACACTTGCTTGGCGGATGCCATTGAAAATATTCGACGAGTTAAACAACATGCCTCTATATATTAATGCTAAAGAGGCCAAAATGAGCGCAAAAATCAACAAAGGCTTGATGCGAGACAAGGTGACTGCATTTGCATCCCCGGCGATGGAATGTAAAACAAATGAGGAGGTCCGTTGATTAATCAAGGAAGCCAAACAAAATGGACAAGTCCATGATAGTACCGCTTGGTAAAACTCGTCTGATAGTTTATACAACTCGAAATCCGCAGCATTGTAAATAAGCAATAATATTAACCAGATTCCGGATGTCACTACTCCTGGATGTATGATAGAACGGGTGAAAAAATAACTCACTGCCAGTAGTAGAAATAATATGCCAATAGTAGTCCAAAACATTTATGATTGTGAAGTTGAGCGCTTAAAGACATGTTTAGTATAAATTAGTGCTCCGAAGATGCATAATAGTAAAACGGATTCTGCGGTTAACATAGCCCATGCTCCTGCAATTATTTGGACGGATGAAACCGTAAGTAATAATGTGGCAATTGAAATAATTCCGGCAACCAGAACAGAATAGGTAAATAACATAGCTTTGTTGAGATTGACTAAGCCTACAATACCAAGAGTGTAGTTCATGCCGGCAATCACGATAATAGGGGCCATTATTCGAACCAATGGTACGGCGTCCATAAAAGCGTGACCACACAACAGCCATACCAACCATTTAGCACAGACTATTGTAGCTATCGTCGCAAAAAATAATATCACACATAGTATGAGCGACGTCTTTTTAAGTGTTTTGAGATTCTCTTTAAAAGAATGAGATTGGAAATTATTACTCATATGTGGGAAGAGAGATTGTGCAATCGGGTTTGTGAGCATTTGAATCCCCTTAATAATTTTTTCTGCGGCAGAGTAGATGCCTAATGCAGCATCGCTGACAAAGAATTTCAAAATGAAGATATTGGCATTGCGATACAGATTAATCCCTATTGTGGAACTAAATACAGCGAATCCGTCTTTGAATTGGAAGACAATATCTTTCCACGCAGGAATCCTATATCGAACATCAAAAATACGAATGGCAATGATAATACTCAACAGACCGGAGATTAGATAGCCCAGACTTTGGTATAATATGAGATACACATAGTCATCAGCTTTGCGGATGAAAACAAAGATGAGCAATGTGAAGAATATCTTTGTGCTCGAATTTACAATAGTCATATACCGCATCTTCTCCTTCCCTTGAAATAACCATACCGGGTTCAGACTATCACCAAGAATAATACCCAAGCCCGTAAGAAACATAAATAATTGTTGTTTTGTTTGTAGAAGAATAGGGGATAAAAGTAAAACGATTACTACCGATGCAACAAACAAAAGTAATCTACAACTTATGACTGAACTATAAATTCTATTTACTTTCTCTGCATTGTCTCGGTTTTGTGAGATTTGTTTTGTGGCCGAGAAGTTAAAACCATACACATTTAGTATTTGTGCATATTGAATGATAATTAGAATGTACGAATATATGCCATAATTTGCGGCTCCTATGACACGAAGGATATACGGTAAGGTGATAAGAGGTAATAGCGATTCGATCAAATTAAGTGCCGAAAGAGAGAAGAAGCTCTCAGTCAACGATTTGTGGGATGATATGAATTGTCTAATTGGCATGTATCAATCTCTTCTAAATATATCGCGGGTGTAGATTTTGTCTTTCACATCGTCAAGGGCGGAATCATAGCGGTTGGCGATGATGGCTTGGCTGCGGCGTTTAAAGTCAGCGAGGTCGTTGACGACAAGACTACCGAAGAACGTACTGCCGTTCTCAAGCGTCGGTTCGTAGATAATAACCTGTGCGCCTTTGGCTTTGACGCGTTTCATGATGCCTTGAATAGACGACTGACGGAAGTTGTCACTATTCGACTTCATCGTCAGACGGTAAACGCCGATGACGCAACTCTTCTCTTGCGTGGCATCAAAATCGCCGCGGTGATAATAATCGTAATAGCCTGCTTTGGCGAGTACGCGGTCCGCGATGAAATCCTTGCGCGTCCGATTCGATTCCACAATCGCCTCAATGAGGTTCTCAGGCACGTCTTGATAGTTCGCTAGCAGTTGCTTGGTGTCTTTGGGCAGACAATAACCGCCATAACCGAAGGATGGATTGTTGTAGTGTGTGCCGATACGTGGGTCGAGGCATACGCCGTCAATAATATCCTGCGTGTTCAGCCCTTTCATCTCAGCATAGGTGTCCAGTTCGTTGAAATAGCTGACGCGTAACGCCAGATAAGTGTTGGCAAACAACTTGACTGCTTCGGCTTCTGTCAAGCCCATAATACGGGTTTCGATATTCTCTTTGATAGCACCTTCTTGCAACAGATGCGCGAAGGTCTCGGCTGCGGCTTTGAGTCGACAATCGTCTAGGATCGTTCCGACAATGATGCGGCTCGGGTACAAGTTATCATAGAGCGCCTTGCTTTCACGGAGAAACTCCGGAGAGAAGAGAATATTGTCGCAATTGTATTTCTTGCGCACTGACATCGTATAGCCGACGGGAATGGTGGATTTGATGACCATAATGGCTTTCGGATTGACGCGAAGCACGGTCTCAATCACGTTCTCCACAGCCGAGGTGTCGAAATAATTGCGCTGACTGTCATAATTGGTAGGTGCGGCAATAACAACGAACTCAGCATCCTTGTAAGCCGCTTCTGCATCTAATGTTGCAATCAGATGCAATTCTTTCTCGGCGAGATATTTCTCAATATATTCGTCCTGAATCGGTGACTGACGCCGATTCAGCATCTTCACTTTCTCCGGCACGATATCTACGGCCGTCACTTCGTTGTGCTGGGCAAGTAGAGTAGCGATGCTCAAGCCCACATAACCTGTTCCTGCAACTGCTATTTTCATATCAAATATGTTCTTCTGTGCCACGGAAGTGAATGTTCAACTCATGAAGGTGCTCCAGCAGTGTGCCGAGCGATGTACCTTTAGTCATTTCGGCGAAGGCATTGACATCCTTAGGGAAGCATTTTCCACCATATCCAAACTTTCCATCCGGACCCGGGACATAAGTGTGGGTATCATTGATATACCCGGACAGAAGCACTCCTGTGTGCACTTTACGCCAATCAGCCCCCATCTTCTCGCAATATTCACGACAAGCGTTAAAGTACGTGACTTTGTAAGCGCCAAACACATTATGCATGTATTTGGTAAGCTCTGCCTCCAACGGAGTCATGACGGTAAATTTCTTTCCGACGAAAATCTTAGTAAGCAGTTCTTGTGCACCTGTGAAAACCATTGTCTGTTTTCTGAAATCCTCAATAAAAGTACGTTCGGAGAGGAACTCCGGCATATAGCATACTTGGTGCCCGGTCTCGCGTGACAGCATTTCGCTGGAACCGGGAAGAATAGTAGTGCGTACAAAGACCGGCACATCCGGCAGATTCTTGATTAATTGCGTCATCAGTGTCAAGTCCTGTGTCCCGTCTTCTTCGGTGGGCACGTGGATCTGAAGGAAAGCAATGTCAATATTACTTAAATCATCATTGTATCCTTTGGGCGGATCGCTGATGAACAATTTGCACTCGGGATTGTTATTGTCAAGCCAGTTTTTCAAGGCTCCTCCGACAAAGCCGCATCCGATTATTCCGACGTTAATCATAACTTGTGTAATCGTGTTAAAAAAAGCGTGCAAAGATACAACATTTCTCTCACATACGCAAGTGTGCGCGCACAATAATTGCAAAAAAGTGCGATTTTTATGAAAAATGTCATTTTAATTGTGCAAAATTTTTTACTCTCGTTTTTTTTTAGTACCTTTGTGCCCGATTTTGCCTAAATATGGGTTAATGCTAATTAAACGACAAAAATAATGAAACAATTTAAGTTATGGAATACGTTGTGCGGCTGGTGTGTTTTCGCCATCGCGGCAGCGACGTATCTCCTTACGATGGAACCGACCGCATCGTTTTGGGATTGCGGTGAGTTTATCTCCAGTGCCTGGAAATTAGATGTCGGGCATCCGCCCGGAGCACCGTTCTTCATGCTGATGGGCCATTTCTTTAGTCTTTTCGCGTCGGATACATCGCATGTAGCAATGTGCGTTAATGCCTTGTCTGCACTGGCGAGCGCGTTTACCATTCTGTTCCTTTTCTGGACCATCACTGCATTGGCGAAGAAACTTGTCGCTCCGGATTGTCTCTGGAAAGGCATTGCCTTGTTGGGCGCAGGAACAGTCGGCGCTTTGGCTTACACGTTCAGCGACACCTTCTGGTTCTCCGCTGTGGAAGGCGAGGTGTACGCTTCGTCGTCGCTCTTCACGGCAGTCGTGTTCTGGTTGATCCTCAAATGGGACGAGCAGGCAGACGAAGAAGGTGCAGATAAGTGGCTGATTCTCATTGCATATCTGATGGGGCTGAGTATTGGTGTGCACCTCTTGAACCTGCTGACGATTCCGGCTATCGGACTGGTTTATTACTTCCGTCGCTACGAGTTCAGTTGGAAAGGTTTGATCTATGCATTCTTGGCTTCCTGTTTGGTATTACTGGTCATCCTGTATGGTATTATTCCTGGCTTCCCAACCGTGATTGGATGGTTTGAGTTGCTGTTCGTCAACGGCTTCGGTTGTCCGTTCAATACGGGCATGTGGGTGTGCTTGGTGCTGACGGTGGCATTGCTCACGTGGACGATTCTTTATACTCACAAACGTGCGGACGCGGAGTACGCAGAAGGCAAGGGCAAGAACCTCTGGCGTTGGTTGAACACCGGCGTACTGATGGTGACGGTCATACTGATTGGCTATAGCTCATATGCGGCTTTGGTCATTCGCTCGAATGCCGACACTCCAATGGATCAGAATAGTCCGGATAACGTGTTCTCGCTCAAGTATTACTTGAACCGTGAGCAGTACGGTGATCGCCCGTTGTTCTATGGTCAGACGTACAATGCACCGGTAGAATTGCGCATTGAAGGAAACATGTGTATTCCTGTGGAAAAACAAGGTCACGCGCAGTATGCGCCGGCTCCGAAGGTGGAGGGCGAAAAAGACCATTATGTGATCACGGGTTACAAGACTAACTATCAGTATATGAAGCAGTTCTGTATGCTCTTCCCGCGTATGTACTCATCGCAGGGAAGTCACGTGCAGGCTTACAAAGAGTGGGCGGAAGTGAAAGGCAAACGCATCCGTTACGACTACTGCGGACAGCAGAAGACGGAGTATTGCCCAACTTTCGGAGAGAACCTGAAGTTCTTCTTTCGCTACCAGGTTAACTTCATGTATTGGCGCTATTTCATGTGGAACTTCGTAGGCCGTCAGAACGACTTGCAGTCATACGGAGAGATCACGAAAGGTAACTGGATCTCCGGTATACCGTTTATTGACAATGCGATGCTCGGTGACCAATCGTTACTGCCAACGGAACTGAAGGAAAACAAAGGGCATAATGTCTATTATTTCCTGCCGTTGTTGTTGGGTGTTATTGGAATTGTTTGGCAGTGCGGCAAACGCGACAAAGACGGCAAGGCGGGGGGATGGAAGAACTTCACGTTGACGTTCCTTCTCTTCTTCCTGACGGGTCTGGCTATTGTGATGTACCTCAATCAGACACCTTATCAACCGCGCGAGCGTGACTATGCATACGCGGGCTCGTTCTACGCGTTCTGTATTTGGATAGGTCTCGGTGTGCTGGCACTCATCGACTGGATCAATAGTGGTCTAAAAGGCGAAGCTGGTCGTATAGCAACAGCAGTCTGCATATCTCCGATATGCCTCGCTATTCCTGCGCAAATGGCATCGCAGAACTGGGATGATCACGACCGCAGTCAGCGTTACAGCTGCCGTGACTTCGGCGCTAACTATCTCAAGTCATGCGAGACGCAGGCCATCCTCTTCTCCAACGGCGATAACGACACCTTCCCCTTGTGGTACAACCAAGAGGTGGAGGAAGTAGGGGATGACATCCGTGTCTGCAACCTCTCGTATCTGCAGACCGATTGGTATATCTCACAGATGAAGCGTCCGTACTATGAGTCGGCGGCACTGCCCATCTCATGGGAATATAAAGACTTCATGCCGGGTGCTAACGAGATAGCTCGTGTAGACAACCGTCTCGGGCAGCCCATCTCGGTAGAGAAAGCATTTGCTTTCTTGCGTTCCGATGACCCGCGCACCAAGACTCGCGAGGGAGATAACTACCTGCCGTCCGACCAGCTCTTCGTAGAGACGCCTTCCGGTGAGCAGATTATGTTCAAGAAAAAACGCATGTACACACGCTCGGAGATGATGATTATGGAAATGCTGTCCACCAATAAATGGCAGCGTCCAATGTACTTCTGTACTACAGTTGGCAATGACTACTACCTTGGCCTTGAGCCTTGGATGGAGTTAACGGGCTTGGCTTATCAAATCACTTCTGTGCGCAGCCGTGACGGTCAGCCGCGTGTCAATAGCGAGAAGATGTACGAGAACATGATGCATAAGTTCGCTTACGGCAACATGAATATCCCGGGTATCTATATCGACGAGAACCTGATGCGCATGTGCCGCACGCACCGCATGATGTTCGCGCAACTGGCGGAGCAACTGATCCGTGAGAACCAACGCGAGAAAGCACTGGAGGTGCTGGATTATGCGGAGGAACAGTTGCCGGGGTATAACATCCCGTATGACTATACGTCCGCTTCGATGGCTTCGATGTATTTCATGCTGCACGAGGACGAGAAAGCGTTGGCTATTATGGATAAGGTGGCGCAGAACAGCGTGGAGTACCTACGTTTTGCGGCTTCACTGGACCGTCGTCAGCGTAATCTGATGGAGTCTTCCACCAACCGTGAAGGTGCAATCCTCGGCTATGTACTGCAAACTTGCGAGCGGTACCATCAAACGGACTTTGTGGATAAATACTATCCGGACTATGCACAATACGTCAAATGATGAATACAATCAATAAAATCCCTGTTTTGCTGCTTACCGGTTACCTCGGGAGTGGCAAGACAACTCTTTTGAACCGCATTCTGACGAACAACAAAGGCATCCGTTTTGCGGTGATCGTCAACGATATAGGTGAAGTGAATATCGATGCTTCGCTTATTCAGCAGGGCGGGGTAGTGAGTCAGAACGATGACTCGCTCGTGGCTCTGCAGAACGGCTGTATCTGTTGTTCGCTGAAGATGGACCTTGTGCAGCAGTTGCATGACCTCTGTGCGCAGAAGACGTTCGATTACATCGTTATCGAGGCCAGTGGTATCTGCGAGCCTGTACCTATTGCGCAGACACTCTGTTCGTACCCGCAGATGGTGCCGCAGTTCGCGCAAGACGGCCTTCCGGTGCTTGATTGTATCTGCTCGGTGGTGGACGCTTTACGTCTAAGAGACGAGTTCGACGGTGGCGAGCAACTGGCGCATTATGTGCCCAAAGAGGAAGATCTGGCCGCGCTGGTCATCGAGCAGATAGAGTTCAGTAATCTCATTTTGCTGAATAAGGCGGCAGAGGTGACACCGGAAGAGTTAGAACGCATCAAAGCTATCATTCGTGCTATCCAGCCGACGGCGGAGATTATCGAGACCAACTACTGCGACGTGCCGTTTGAGAAGATCCTTCATACACACCTCTTTGATTTTGACCGCACGGCTACTTCCGCTGCGTGGATTCAAGAGGTAGAGGACGCGAGCCATCATCATGAACATCATCACGATGATGATG
>JAGCFX010000021.1 GCA_017649925.1 Paludibacteraceae bacterium
CGATGGTCGCGGACTCCTTCATCACATCGCCCAGATTACCGGTCAGGGTGAGGGAAGGGGTCTTGCTCTTGCTCAGCGAGGTCTCGATGAACAGTATCTCACCGCCTACACTCGTCCATGCCAAACCTGTCACAACGCCGTAATAGTTGTTATTCTCCCACATATCGCGGTTGAAACGCGGCTTGCCGAGGTAGGCCTCAACATCTTCCTTAGTCAGCGAGCGGTTGTACTCTTCCTCCAATGCGATTTTTGTGACAACCTTCCGGCAGATTGTTGCAATCTGTCGCTCCAGACTGCGCACGCCCGATTCACGGGTATAATGGTCGATGATTTGTCCCATCACTCGCTTACCAATACGCAGATCGGAGGCTTTCAAACCGTTGTTTTTCAGGCACTTTGGCATGAGATGGCGTTTGGCAATCTCCTCTTTCTCTTCCTGAAGATAGCCGGTCATCTCGATCAGTTCCATTCGGTCGAGCAGGGGACGGGGAATAGTCTCCAGAGAGTTCGCTGTAGCCACAAACAGAACCTTGCTCAAGTTGTAGTCGACATCGAGATAATTGTCATGGAACGTGCTATTCTGCTCCGGATCAAGCACTTCGAGCAATGCACTGGTCGGATCGCCCTTGTAATCCATGCCGATCTTGTCAATCTCGTCCAGCACAAACACCGGATTGCTGCTCTGTACTTTCTTGATATTACTGATTATCCGTCCTGGCATAGCTCCGATGTACGTCCGGCGATGACCTCGGATCTCTGCCTCGTCATGCAATCCGCCGAGTGAAACGCGAGCGTATTTGCGTCCTAAAGCTGTAGCAATGCTCTTGCCCAGACTGGTCTTACCGACGCCTGGAGGACCGTACAGACAGAGGATAGGGGCCTTTGTGTCAGTCGATTTGGCGGATTGCGTCTGGCGGAGAACAGCCAGATACTCGATAATACGCTCCTTGACTTTCTCCATGCCATAGTGATCCTTATCCAGCACCTCTTTGGCTTTGCGTATATCGTAGTTATCCTCGGTGCAATCGTTCCAAGGCAGGTCAAGCATCGTTTCCAGATATGTCACATCCATCTGATAATCAGGCGTGTGGGGAGATTCGCGCTCCAGTTTTTTCATCATCTCGTCAAACGCGGTCTTGGCTTGTTCCGGCCAATTCTTCTTGGCTGCACGCTCACGCAGAGCATTCACGCGCTCGTTGTCAGTATCACCAAGTTCTTTTTGAATCGCTTCAAGTTGATGGTGCAAGTAGTACTCACGTTGCTCCTTGTTCATCTTCTCCTCGGCCTTCTCCTGAATATCCGCTTGCGTCTTGACCATTTCCACTTCGCGTACAAGGAACTCCAGCAACATCTCACCGCGCATCCGCATGTCTTCCACCAACAGCAGTTTTTGCTTTTCCTCGATGGTCATGTTGAAGTTTACGCAGATATAGTTGATCAGTATATCCGGCGTGTTGATGCCGTTAAGCATCATTTTGGCTTCCCGAGGCAGGTTGGTGGCACGTTCGAGAATGAACATGGCTTGCTCCTTAATGGTAGTTGCGAGAGCTATGTAGTTCTTGTCACGCTTCGATGGCGACCGTTCCGGCGATACTTTCACGCGTACCATCCAATGTGGCCGCAGAGCCGTATATTCTTCCATCCAGATGCGCTGCATTCCCTCTAGAATTGCCATCATTGAGCCGTCGGGCACATCAAAGATACGCAACACACGTGCTGCCGTTCCGATAGGGTAGAGATCCTGTGCCTGAGGCTCTTTGATATCGGTGCTCTTTTGGTTGAATACGCCGATAATCTGCTCTTTACGATAGGCTTGCTCAACCAGGCGCATTGATTTTGGCCGTGACAACGTTACGGGCAGCAAAACGCCCGGAAACAATACCATATTCCTCAGCGGTAGAATCGGAACCACGTCGCCGGTCTTGATATTCTGCGACTGCGAACCGTCCTGTCCGTCCACCAATGGCACAATCTGTTCTTCTTCCTCGCCGTTTTCACCAACCAATGACAAACTCAGCATCAAATCATCAAAATCCTGTCTCATAGATTCTTAGTGTCGTATTTCGTATATCTCAATTAAAATTCCGTTGTTGTTTGTTTTTGCATTACACACGCAAACAAGTGCGTTATATACGCGCACATTATATATTGTAACAAAAATTGTGCCGCACAATTGTATTTTCTGAAAATCCTGCCAATTTGTCACAAATAGGGCAACCATACCCAATAACTCTGTTAAAGCTATTTTACATAACATAAATTAGAAAACGGCAGACTTTATCGGGGTTTTATCGGGGGCATGTTAAAGTTTTGTTAATGTTTTTACAAACTTTTCGTAAATTTTTGTTAATACACAAACTATGGCGCGATTTTTGTAGAGACATATTTGTTTAATCCGATCATTTCGTGAACCCAAACAATTCTTTCATAGAAATTCGCGGTGCACGCGAGCACAATCTCAAAAACATCAACGCACGTATTCCCCGATACGCACTTACCGTTGTGACTGGTCTGAGCGGCTCAGGTAAATCATCGCTGGCGTTTGACACAATCTACGCCGAGGGACAACGGCGGTATATGGAGACATTCTCAGCGTACGCACGTTCATATATTGGTAATATGCAGCGCCCGGATGTGGACAAGATTACCGGTCTCTCGCCGGTTATCAGCATCGATCAGCGCACTACGGTACGCAATCCGCGTTCAACGGTCGGTACAATTACGGAAATATATGATTTTCTGCGACTTCTGTATGCTCGTGCGGCTGATGCCTACTCGTATGTTACCGGCGAAAAGATGGTTCAATATACTGATGAACAGATTATCAGTTTGATCTTTGAGCACTACGCCGGCAAACGTGTGCTGGTGCTTGCGCCGGTCGTTCAGAATCGCAAAGGCCATTACAAGGAACTATTCGAGCAGATTCGTCACAAAGGATTCATCCAAGCCCGTGTGGACGGCGAACTGGTGGAAATCACACAAGGCATGAAGCTTGACCGCTACAAGAACCACACCGTTGAGATTGTTATCGACAAACTCAAACTCTCTGTCGAACCTACCGATGATACGCAAAAACGTCTGTATCAATCACTTGACAAGGCTATGCAGCAAGGTAACGGAATGATCATGGTTTGCGAGGCGGATGGCGAGAATTCGCGATTCCTGTCACGCAGCCTGATGTGCCCCTCTACCGGTATTTCATACCGCGAACCCGCTCCGCACACATTCTCGTTCAACTCGCCGCAAGGCTGGTGTCCGCGCTGCAAGGGACTCGGACGGATCAAAGCGTCGGAACTGAACGCCACGCCTGAAAATGATGAACTGGGCGATATAATCCACGATGACAGCGATTGGTACAAACGAATGCTCGAATATATCGACCGCGCCAAAGAAGCCGATGACGACGAACCCAAGCAGCAGGAACAAGACGTTGTTTGTCCTGCGTGCGGGGGCAAAAGATTGAGCAAGGAATCCCTATCCTATCGCCTGGGTGACTACAATATAGCCGCCCTTTCGAATATGGATATCAATCAGTTACTGGAGTTCATCACCTCTTTGCAAGGCGAGGAATCCCCTATTCGACTCACGTCGCGCCAACAAGCTGTAGCGATGCCTATACTACGCGAGATTGAGACGCGCCTCAGGTTCATGCAACAGGTCGGACTGACTTATCTTTCGCTATCGCGCCCATCGGATTCGTTATCCGGCGGCGAGAGTCAGCGTATCAGGTTGGCCACGCAGATCGGCTCGCGGCTGGTGAATGTATTGTATATATTGGACGAACCGTCAATCGGTTTGCATCAGCGTGACAATCAGCGACTTATCGGTTCGCTCAAGCAGTTGCGCGATATGGGAAACACGGTCATTGTGGTCGAACATGACGAGCAGATGATGCGTGAAGCTGATTATATCCTGGATATCGGTCCGCGTGCCGGACGATTGGGCGGCGAGTTGATCTTTGCCGGTACACCCGTCGAACTACTGAAAGCCGACACCCTGACAGCGCAGTATCTCCGCGGCGAGAAGTCCATCCCATTGGCTCCTACCACTACAACCACCAGTGACTGGCTGACTCTTACCGGCTGCACGGGCAACAATCTGAAGAACGTCACACTTCGTGTGCCGTTGGGAAAGATGGTATGTGTGACCGGTGTATCAGGTTCAGGCAAATCGACGCTGATCAACCATACGCTCTACCCTATCCTGTCGCAGCACTTCTACCGCAGTCTGACGGCTCCAATGCCGTACGAAAGCATCAAAGGACTGGAGCATATCGACAAAGTAATCAGTGTCGATCAGAGCCCCATTGGTCGCACACCGCGAAGCAATCCGGCCACTTATACCAACGTCTTCACGGATATCCGCGAACTCTTTGCTTCGTTGCCAGATTCGAAGATTCGTGGCTGGAAACAGAACCGCTTCTCCTTCAACGCCAAGGGCGGACGCTGTGAAGAGTGTGCAGGCAACGGCTACAAGACCCTTCGTATGCATTTTATGCCTGACATCTATGTCCCGTGCGATGTGTGCGGAGGTGCACGGTATAATCGGCAAACGCTGGAGGTGAGGTTCAAGGGAAAGACCATCAGCGATATTCTCGATATGACCGTCAATCAGGCTGTGGAGTTCTTTGAGACACAGCCGTATATCTTGCGCAAGATCAAATCGTTGCAGGAGGTTGGTCTCGGATATATCAAGCTTGGACAGTCATCCACTACCCTTTCCGGCGGCGAGAGCCAGCGTGTGAAGCTTGCAACAGAGCTTGCGCGCCCATCTACCGGAAAGACCGTATATATCCTTGATGAGCCCACTACAGGTTTGCATTTCGACGATGTGCGCGTACTGATGGGTGTCTTGCGCAAATTGGTGGACAAAGGTAACACCGTGATTATCATTGAGCACAACCTCGATGTTATCCGCACCTGCGATTATATCATCGACCTCGGTCCCGAAGGCGGTAATGCCGGCGGGCAGATCATCGCGGAAGGAACAGTTGCCCAGCTCCGCAAGCAAAAAAACAAATCGATAACTGCACAATACTTATGAATTTAGCGATTATTGGTGCCTCTGGAGCAGTCGGACAAGAACTGCTCAAGATCTTACAGGAACGTCTGTTTCCGTGCGACAATCTGCGCCTGTTTGGATCAAAGCGCAGTGCCGGAACATCCTATTTGTTCAATGGCCAACAGATTATAGTAGAAGAACTTACAGCGAATACTTCATTTGCCGGTGTAGATATTGCTTTTGCTTCGGCAGGTGCGTCCACTTCGCGCCAATATGCCGAGCAGATAACCAGGTACGGCACTATTCTGATTGACAACTCGTCGGCTTTCCGCATGGACGAAGATGTACCGCTGGTGGTGCCGGAGATCAATCCCGAGGATGCTTTGCTGGCGCTGGAGGAGGGCAGCCGGCATATCATTGCCAACCCCAACTGCACAACGA
>JAGCFX010000022.1 GCA_017649925.1 Paludibacteraceae bacterium
CACGCTATCCTTGATGCGGCCCCGTTGTTGCCCTTGCCCAATTGGCTCATAAACCCTTTGCGGCACTATCAGGCAATCAACGTCTGGACTTGCTACCATTGGACGGGATTTTGGAAAGCAGTCTTCCGTAGCCACTATTTCGATGTACTCCTTGATGAATGCAAGAAGACTTGGCCGTACGGCGGCAGACAAGCTGTGCTGGATGGCTATAAGTCCGTATATACCAGCCGATTGGAATCCATTCACGGGGAAGACATTCACTTCTGGTATGGTACGAAAGAAGCCTTTGTCGCCAAGCCGCAAGTCAAGCATTTACTCCAACTCTGTCCTTCGGTACATGTAGAGGTTTTTGATGGCATGAACCATGGACAACTCCTGGTTGACCATCCCGACGAAGTAGCAAAACGAATAATAGAATTAATATGAACGTTGAGGAGATTCGCGATTACTGCCTTTCGTTAGGCACAGACGTAGAAGAGAAGTTGCCTTTCACTATGTTTAAGAGCGGTGAAGGTGTATTGGTCTTCTATGTCTGCGGACATATGTTCTGTTTCTTCGATCTGAATGATTTTCAGGTTATCTCGCTCAAGTGCCAACCCGAACGGATCGATGAACTGAAAGCGCAATACGATTGTGTCGGAAACCCCTATAACGAATCGCCAAAGCACTGGATAGGGCTTGATCCGCACACTTCGCCGGACGCGCTCACAAAAGACCTCATCCGCAATTCATACGAAATCGTCAAAGCCAAATACACCAAGAAGAAATGATGAGCACAGAACGAGAGAAAATGTTGGCAGGCGAAATATACGACGCCTGTGATTCGGAGTTGTTGGAAGACCTCAACCGCGTAAAGGTTCTATGCCAGCAGTATAATAACCTGCTGCCGACAGACTTTGCGGCACGCAATAAGATGATCCGCGAGATCCTGGGCCAGGCGGATGAAGACACCTTCATCAACCAGCCTTTCTATTGCGACTACGGCAAGCATATCCGTGTGGGCAAGCGTTTCTTTGCGAACTTCGGCTTTACCGTTTTGGACGAGGCCTATGTGACCATAGGCGACGATTGTTTCTTGGGACCGGGCGTGCATATCTACTGCGCGTGCCATAGTACCGACCCGCGTGAACGCAAAACTCGTCAGGAATGGGCGAAACCTGTGACCATCGGTAATGATGTCTGGATAGGCGGCAATGTGACCATCCTGCCGGGAGTCACCATCGGCGATAATTGTACCATCGGAGCCGGTTCGGTGGTCACGCACGACATTCCCGCTAACTCCATCGCTGCCGGCAATCCCGCTAAAATAATCAGGACAATTGAATAAAAATAAACTCTATGAAAAATAACAAAGTCATTCTCCTTACCGGAGCCAGTAGTGGCATCGGTTATGACACCGCGGTTGCGTTGGCGCAACAGGGACACAAAGTGTATGCGGCAGCCCGCCGTGTTGAGCGCATGGAGCCGCGGCGGACTCATGGATGCAGCACATAGCGATCCACACTCAAGAGCAACCGGGCGCGACGAACGAATGGCTCGAACCCGTTAGCGATACGCAATATAATTCTTTACAATAATGAGAAAGATTTTATTCACCCTGCTCGCGGCACTTACTTTTGCTGCCTGCAATAAACAAAATGATAAAATGGTAAATGATCAAATGAATAAATGGGATAAGGTGTTCCCGCTTAGTGAGAAAGTAAATCATAAAAAGGTATCTTTTGAGACACAGTACGGCTTTACGTTGGTTGGCGATCTCTACACGCCGAAGGCAAATGAGCAATCACAAATCACAAATCACAAATACGCCGCGGTAGCGGTGTCGGGTCCTTTCGGCGCAACCAAAGAGCAGAGTTCGGGTCTGTATGCCATGAAGATGGCGGAGCGCGGGTTTATTGCGCTGGCTTTTGATCCTTCCTTTACAGGCGAGAGTTCAGGTGAACCGCGTCGTACGGCTTCGCCGGATATCAATACCGAGGATTTCATGGCGGCGGTGGATTACCTTTCTAAACTGCCCGAAGTGGACGCAAACCGCATCGGTATTATTGGTATCTGCGGATGGGGAGGTATTGCCCTCAATGCGGCGGCAGCAGATACACGCATCAAAGCGACGGTGGCTTCGACGATGTACGACATGACGCGTGTGTCGGGCAACGACTACAACGATGCTTTCGATGATGAGCAGTGGCGTCATCGCAATCGTGAGAACCTCTCCCAACAGCGTCTCACTGACCCGCAAGCCATGGCAGGAGGTGTGTTAGACACCGTTCCTCCGCAGGCTCCTCGCTTCGTTCACGACTACTACGATTACTACAAGACTCCGCGCGGCTACCATGCGCGCAGCGGCAACTCGAATGACGGTTGGCGTGTCATCGGCACGCAGGCATATGCCAACAGCCGTTTCCTGTATTACATCAACGAGATCCGTTCTGCCGTTCTGATCATGCACGGCGAGAACGCACACAGCCGTTATTTCGGCGAAGCGGCGTACCATTACATGGTGGACGGCAAAGCGGAAGGCTACAAAACCGTGGTGGCTCCGAACCCGTGTCCCGAGAACAAAGAGCTGCTTATCATTCCTGATGCATCTCATTGCGACCTCTATGACGGCGGTTATACGGAACCGGCAGGAAAAGGCGAACCCAAGAACCTCATTCCCTGGGACAAATTGGCTGAGTTCTTTAACAAGAATCTAAAGTAAATTGCAGATATGAAAGTCGTTGTTATCTCTACCTCTCTCCGTGCGGGATCGAATAGTCATCAGTTAGCGGAGCAGTTTGCGGAAGGTGCCAAGAGTGCCGGACATGACGTGGAGTTGATCTCGCTTCGCGGCAAAGATATTAAGTTCTGTATCGGTTGTCTCAAGTGTCAGGAGACAGGCGCTTGCGTGTTCAAAGATGATGTGCCGGCAATC
>JAGCFX010000023.1 GCA_017649925.1 Paludibacteraceae bacterium
CAGTGGGTTTGCTCGTCCGGCGTCGTGGTATCCTCGTCACGATTTGCTTACCGTTTCTCACTTGGAAAACTTGGTTTCCCAACTTGCCGCGAAGCATCATCTCCGCTCCGCTATTTGTCATTATTTCAATTACTTGTGCCATAGTTCTTAACTTTTTACATAAATCACTTTCTGTCCTGTTGGATTTGCCATTTTCCAACCGTCGCGCTCTTCCGTCGTGCCGTATTTCGCGTAATAATCCGCGTACGACATGATTCGTTGCCGCTTGCGAGGTGGATAGGCATTGTCGTAAATGGCATAATACGGATTTTCGCTTACGAACTCGCCTGCCGCCAACTTGTCACGGATCGTGCGGTAGATAGCCCTTTGTTTCTCCAAATCAAAGCTATCCCATAGCCGCCTGCAAGCCCCCATGCGCCGACAGAATTCCCCTTGCGGAGCCAGTAATTGCCATATCCATCCAAAAGAATCCATAAAACTTTTTACAACCCGCCTGCCTGCCATACACCCGCCTTTGATAGTATACGCTATGCAGATATAAGGCAGGCAAGCGGTTTTTTCTTTGTAATTCTTTTTGCTTACTTTTTCTTATCGGCTTTCTTTTTGAGCACCTTGAACGTATAACTGATGCTGTCCGGCACACGCTTCGGGTGCTGCAAACGCCACGACTTGAGCAGACCTTTCATCTCGCTTGTCAGCGCCGAAACACTCGCCTTCAAGCCCTTCTGCTCCTCTGCTTTCGCACGCCACTGAGCCGCGATAGCATCGTTGTACCGTTCCTTCTTCTCGGCGAAGTCGAAGGTCTCATCTACCTGCAACTGGTAGAACTTACCCTTGTGCTCAAACTCGCTACCGACAACCCCTTGTTCCGCCATCAGTTTTTGCGCTAACTCCACCGCGTCCGGCTTGATCTCTGCCATCCGCTCCTTGCAAGCGTCGATGAGTTCCGACAGTGCCCGAGTCTCCTCGATAGCGTCAACATGGTTCAATACTGCATCGTTTGCGTTAATAAACGCTTGTGTGAATTCTATAGTTTTCATAATTTTTTCTTCTTTTGCGCGGGATTTAATCCCGCAGTTAATACTTTGTTTATTGTCGCCGGATTGCATCCGGCATTGTAGTTTTTCTTCGTCAATTAGCCCGACATCTAATGTCGGTTCAAATCTCCCGATGGTGGGTCATATCATCCTCCATTGCATCGTACGCATCCCCTGCTACATTGTACTTATTGAACAGCTCCAACAGTTCCTCCGGCTTCATGTTCTCCGGCAGAAGCTCCGGTCGCTTGTCTTCCCGCGCAATCATGCGCCTTGCCCGTAGTATGACCGCCCGTTTCTCGTTCTCTTTGCGTGTCACCCATTGCAGGTTGCACACGCGGTTATCAGTCGTGACGCCGTTGAGGTGGTCACACTCGTAGCCTTCCGGTCGCGGACCGATCCACGCCAACGCCACGGCATGGTGCATGAGTATCGCGCCGTAGTCCGAACGCAAGTGCAGATAGGTCTGCTTGCGTTTGCCGTTGGCTTTGCTGCATGGCAGGTTGCTGGGGGATAGGGTCAGCTGATGAAACTCCCAACGGCTCTCGCCGGTCTTCTTGTCTTTGACACGGACATGAGAGAACGCTCTGCCGTCGGCAGTCGTGTAAAGAGCTCTGTGGTTGGTCCGCTCGATAGGTACGACCAATCGCACCTCTGTTCCATCCGGCAGCATGGCTGTCCGCGGATGGTTGCTTAATAATGTCTTTTCCATTTGCGAAATGTTTTGTGCTCGGCTTGTATGCGAGTGGCCACTCATTGCACGTGCGGACACACAAACTCTCGCGGTGATTAATGTATGTTTATTTTCCCACATTCTATGTGGGCGTCTGTCTATATTTTATGCGGGATGCGATCCCGCTTTTCGGTGTCCTGTGTCCGGCACCTCCGTTGCCGGAATTTCCGCCTCACGATGTCCTGTGCTCGTGAGTTTTGCGAGCGTGAGGATTAGTTTCCGACGACAAAGGTACTACAAAGAAGAGGAACGGTTTTCTTTTCCGTTCCTCTTCGTTTCGTTCCTTTCAGATTTTTTCTTATTTTTTCGTTTTTGGGGCTCAATCGATGTCGATGCAATATTTCTCGCAAAGGTATCTGACAGCCACGGGTGGCAGTATCTTGGCAGCGGGAGATGCCCCCATTTGCCGCAGTTCCTCTTGGTCGGAGAGTAACCATCGGCGGAAGGTAGGCAGCGACACACCGGCTGCTTTTGCCAGCTCCGATTTGAGCATTGATTTATATTTTGCCATAGGATTTTTCGATATATGGTTATACACAAAAAAAAGGGAGATACTGAATTATCTCCCTGATTGAGTGCGCCCTATGGCGGTGCTCTAATGCACGTACATTATATGTCTTGGTACTTTACTTAACTCTTGCGCCTTGTGCGTTGTAGATAGCGCCATCGGGGCGGATGATGTAGAGGATGTTGTCAATAAGCACCTTCGTACATTGTACATCGTCACTTTGTACATCCTCTAAGCCTTGGCTCTTTCTCGTAGCTATGAACTGCGCAGTGTAGTCAGCATCTGCAAAGGCGGGTAAAATAGCCGGTGACCATCCGCTGAACTCGTAGGTGTAGTTGTCATCTTCGGGTTTGGTGGGTGTTGTACCGGTGTAAACAGGCATTGTGCCTTCTTTTACTTGCGAAGATTGCAAAACCGTATTATCCCAGTTAAGGAAACGGATAGTGTAATACTCCGGTTGCGGTGTGTCACCGGCACAGACAGCGGTTAGAGTTAGGTTCTTTATCTCCCATGTAGCGTAAGCAGAGGCAGTACTCTTATACTTAAATGCGAATACGGTGTTTGCGCCAACCATCGACACTGGGACATTAATCGTCACATTAACAAATGTCCAGTTAGTGTTACTTGCGTATGGTGAGATGGTCAGTTGTTGCCACTGCGAGGCTGCTACGCTGCCTTTGTAATCGGGCGTCACCCACAAAGTGAGTTCGTCAGAAGGATTGCTTGCATAGCGGTGCGCGTGGTTGAAGGCGAGAGTGACAGTCTGCATGCCGTTCAGGTTCTTTGCAGGGGTCATCAGGTAAGCAGTATAGCCGCCTTGCTTCTTACCTACAGCACCGTAACTGCTGTTATATGTCCATACAGATGCATCGTCTGTTGTGATTTCTCCCAAGGCGCTTCCGCCGGTCTGCAGCCAACTACCGCTGACATTCTCGCATTCAGAAACCATTTTCTGAGTTGCCGTGTATTGAGCCGTGTAGGTGGTATTGGCGGTTGCAGGAACAATCACCGGATACCAGCCACTGAACTCATACGTGTACGTATCATCCTCCGGGCGCACAGGAGTGGTGCCTGTATATACGGGCGTTTCTCCTTCAAGAACCTGCGAGGACTGGAGTTCTGTACCATCGTAATTGACAAAAGTGATGGTATAGTAAGTGTCGCTTTCAACGGTGACGACGCATGAAGCGGACAGACTGCCTGCATAGGCCGTGATACGCGCCGAGCCCTTTCTAATGGCCGTAACCAGCCCTGTATTCCGATCAACCGTAGCAAAAGAGGGCTTGTTGCTTGTCCATGTAACCGCCGGCAGGAGCGCATTAGCAGGCGTAGGTACAACCACCATTTGCACCGTCTCGCCCTCATAGAGGAAAACAGAGTCCTCGCTCAATGCGATAGAAGTGAGTTCCACTTCAACAGCATTTACAGTAAAGGTTACGGATGCCGTTAGCGTACCACAAGTAGCAGTTACCGTCGCTGTTCCTGCAGCCAACGCTTCCACAACTCCATTTTCATTTACAGCCACTACATCGGGTGCATCGGTTGACCATATTATCTCCGGCACGAACGAAGTTGCCGCAGGTTCTGTGGTGACGGTAAGCGTATTCACATCTCCGACTTCTACAACATGTTCGTAGTTCTCGTTGATAGCCATGCTTGTCGGGTTATATTGCAGAACCGTATAATTGCGTTGCGCGGATATACCGTTGTATTTGGGATTGGTAACGGTGACCGTGGCAGTTCCTTCTCCCACACATTGTACGACAGCCAGCGATGCGCGATACGTATTACCGGAATAGACAAGCGTGGTATCGTCCTTGTAGGATGCGACTGTCAACACCGACTCATCGCTACTCTGCCATGCAAACGGCGCATAGGAAAGAGGTTGGGTTGTATATGCGCCCACGATATATTCCCAGTTAAGGGTATATTTGGCATTTGCTTCCTTTCCTTCTTGCCATTCCGCATCTCCTATGCGACGAGATTTGAGGACTGCCGGAGAGTAATTATTTATGTTCGGTATTTTGATATTCAATGTGCATTTCTTGGCATAGTTGCCATCTTCGGTAGTCGCAGTAATAACAACCGTAGTGGTATAGCTGATAATACCCACGCGCACAAAGCCGTTTTCATCTACCGGCGCAATAGTCGGTTTGTTGCTGGACCAAGTAATATTCTGATTGGCTGCATCTTCCGGCACAACGGAAGCATGCAATTGAATACTATCGCCAATCATGATATCTACGCTCGTTTCTTGCAGCGTGATGCCGGTTACTGTTATCGGTTCAGGACTATTTTCTACATTTGGGTGGAAGAGACGCAGGAAGGGATAGCCGTCATTGATGGAGTCATTGCGTCCCCAGACAGTAGTGAAGTCCCAACCGGCGTAGTTGCTCATTGTGCGCATGGAGAAAGAACTCTTTGCCGACGAGTCTGTACCCGGTTCAGCCACCATTTCTCTATCGTAATAAACAGAGGTAGCTGCTTTTGCCACACGTGTGTGCGATGCACTATAGCAGTTGGTAAACGTGATCGTGTTGCCGCTATTATCCGGTCCGACCAAACCGCCTCCTTTGAGGGCATAGGGGTACTTAGCAGACGGGTATTGCGCAATGTTCACACGCGAATAACAATTGGTCATGGTCAGCGTATTCAACCTTGCTCCGGCTAATCCACCCGCGTATCCGTCATACCAAGCACTTGTGCCGGCTTCATTATCAAAAGCAATAATCTGACCTTCCGCAAAACAAGTCTCTATGCTACAGCCATTGATTCGACCGGCTATCATACCTACGTGAGAGGCGTTTTGCGTGGCTGCGTTACATTTGGTAAAGAGCCATTCTCCCGGATGATTGCGTCCATCTATCACAGAAGCCTTGATTCCCAGATTACGAATAATCGCTCCTGCACCCACACTTCCGAACAAGCCCCAACCATATTTACCTCCGTAAACATCCGCCGGAGCAGCGTTTAACTCACAGTACAGACCATAAATGATGTGTCCGTTACCATCAAATGTGCCGAGAAAATCCGTTCCGTCCTCATCTGCACTTGGTTGTCCTATTGGCTTCCAAGGTACTGCATAAGCGTTCTTGCCCCAGTTCTGCCAGTTTGTCGTGTCATTTATGAAAATATCATTATCCAGCACAACCGTTTTGCCAGCAAAACTCATTGGAGCCACCGTTTGAGTTGGATTAGTGTAGCCTCCGCATGACTCCGCATAGTTCCATTCCCACAAGCCGTTTTGCATGACGGCAAAACCTCGCAATTGAGCAGCAGTCTTGATGTGATAAGTGGTAGCGAACTCATTTTGGAACGGCGTAATGTCGTAATCGCTTCGGTTGTCCACTAACCACTTGGCATACAGATCAAGACCAGCGGTGAGAGTGTCTTGAGTGAAATCAAAGAATTGTGTTAATCCGGCATCTTTGTACCAACCTGCGAAAATGTAACCATCTTTATGAGGGCGAGTAGGCGGGATAGCCAGACTGCCGACATAGAACGAAGCTGGCAGAATCTCTGTACCTCCGTTTGAATGGTATATGATTACTGCGCCGGGGGTGAAGGATGCATCCGGGCTAACACGCGGATAGTCATTCTCGCGCCATTCCCAATAGTTCAAACGCAAATCTTCGCCGTGCGTATGATTCCATTGAGTCACGGCTTCGTTGTATTGGTTCACGCACTCTTTTGACTGCAACCACGCTGTGGTTCGTGATGTTGCATAATTCTGCAAAGCATTCGGATCAACGAATTCTTCTCCGTTGAAGAAATAATTGACCTTATATTCATACGCGTGATTAACAATGGCATATTGGTTTTTTACCGGCATATTACCGGTAAATAGATAATTAACGCAAGTGTCTCTTTGCCAAGAGTCGTTCGCGCCATAGACGGCTCCGGTATAATGCGTACCGCCACTATTACCATCCACATACGCGGAGGACGAACAGTTGAGCAAGCGTCCGTGCCATCCTCTGCCGGCTCCGATGAAAGCACCGGCATCTGCGGCATTTGCTCCGTTGACACGCACATCACCCGATGTGCGGCATTGAATAAGGATATAACCGTCAGGAACATCACCTGCTAAGATGCCGACAGCTCCTTTGGCCCGTACATAAGCGTCCGTAATGGCCAAATTGCGAATAGAAGTGAATACAATATCATCATAGGCTTCATCTATCTGTCCGAAGAAACCTTGCTTGGTCAGTGTATTGCTCAAATACATATTCTGCACCTCATGGAAACCGCCGTCATACGTGCCTCTAAAATAGTCTTGCGTCGCATGTGAATAGAAGGGATGAGAGTGCTCTGTACCGATGGCCTGCCATTTAACAGGTGCGACCTCGCCCCAATCGCTTTGCGGTGCGTTCAATGCGATATCCGCTGTTTGCAGAATATACTCATTACGGAAATCGTAGCCGTGATTGGTAAGCCAAGATACATTTCTTAATTGCTCTTTGGTTGCCACTTGATAAGGGTCTTCTTTGGTTCCTTGACCACCGGCAAATAGGACGGTCTTATCGGTTGTTCTTACACCGGTAGCACGCGGTAACTGACCTGCACGGTATTCCCATTGGCTGGTACCCAAGAAAGAGGCAACCGCGTTAAGTGTGTCCACGAATGCCTGACTTTGCATATAGGAAATGGTTACAGGATATCCTGTCCATCCGAGTTGGTTCTTGACAGAGGATGAAGGCAAACCGTTCGTATTCCAATAGCAGTTGATCTGTCGGCTCGGCACGCGTATCTCCCATCCTCCGCCATAATATTCTGCCACAAAAGAATTGGCGCAAGCCATCATGTTTCCTGTGCTGACATCCGTGAGCGTAACAATTCCTGTCGCAAAACAGTTTGAGATAAATCCGGGTTCCGGTACACACGTGGCACAATTGCTTGGCACGCCATTCTTATACACGAACTGCGCCATGGATATATGGCTGTCATTGTTACCGTTGGTACCCAGATCCGTAAGATTGCCTGTCGCGTAACAAGATTCGATCAAACCCAGATTCTGATAGCAGAAGCCGGCAATATATGCCATCTGACTAAAACCGTCTCCTTGCAGGTTGCCGGAGGCGACGCACTCGCGGATGATACCTGTCGGTCTATTAAATTGCACAAAGCCGGATGCCATATGGTTACCTTGGTTCGTCTTGAACCACAAATACATGGTAGTGATATCCACCGCCGCGGTACATTGCTCAATCAGACCTTCGTTGGCATATGCCAACCCGGCAGCACCACTAACGCCTTGCAGACTAAGTGTGCCGGTTGCTGAGCAGTTACGGATAATACCCGTCTCTTTATTCTCATACACCAAGCCGCCTATCGCTAAACGCTTGGACGAAAGGGAAAGAGTGACACTGCTATTTTCCAACAGACCGTAGTTGTTGGTTACCAATCCCGCAAGCGTTCCGGTAGTGGATTGCAACTCTGTATTGACGGCGTGGCAATTACGGACAATTCCTTCAGGTGTGATTTCTATTGCCAAGGGAGAGATAGTTACACCACATAAATGCGTATTGTTCAGCGTCAGATTCTCGACACTACCTCCAATGACACCAAACAACGCACGATACCACGAAGAGTAATCCAATTGTGCCAAATAAGCATCTATGTCAAAATCAGGATCGTTGGGATCCCAATCATCGCCCCAACCGAGACCATCTCCATAATACATATTATATACGGTATGCCCGTCTCCATCGAAATAGCCTCTAAAATGGCATGTATCCGTGTCTTCTCCGGCTATCCGCCAGATATGTCCAATCGGCTCCCATTGTGGCCAACTGGCCGTGTCGGGATTGTTGAAATCAGTGAGATAAATGTCTGCCGTCAGTTTGATGTACTGACCGGCGAAGTCCTCTTTATCCACGTTCGTGCGCTCTGCCAAACCGGCTAACTGTTCCGGCGTGGAGATGAGATACGGGTCGGTCTGCGTTCCCGAACCGCTGAAGGTTTTGTTACTCGTACCGTTCCAGTACGTTTGTCCTTGCATTGCCACCGCTATCAGCAGCGTCCATGCCATGAGTAATAACTTTTTCATATGTGTTAAATATTATCGTTCTTTATTGTGCCCGCACGCGTAAAAGAAAAGGCAGCGCATGACACACTCGTCACGCACCGCCTAAGTCGTTGCTATTATATCTTTTATTCCCTTTATGCCGCCATTCGCAACATGGGGGGGGTAAAATTAAACATCTGATTTACAATTCGTTGCATAGGGTTAGTTAGGGTTAGTTTTCTATCAATTCCAAGCCTTCATTTCGATAAGGAGGGAACTTTTTATCGTCCGATATAAGCGGCATCTTCATAGTAATGGCTTGCGCTATGATAACATGGTCGGATGGATCATTATGATACACATTCATATTACCATAAGTGTACATCACATCAGGTGTTAAAGGCAAAATTTGCAAGCAGTATTTCTCCGTAATCTCCCTGAGCATTTGCTCTTTGCTTGACCAAAACTTACGCAGTAATACCTTATTGTTGTAATGCACGACCAACTCACGAAGCGACTCATTACTAATATAAATGAGGTTGTCGTAGTCTGTTAATAACGCAAAAACATCCCGACTGAGCATTTGCTGATCAGTCGCATAATGAATGAAGATGTTTGTGTCAATAAGAAACCTCATAGCCCAATGCCTTCTGTAAATCTCTTTTGACAGCATAGAAAGCAGGCGACAACCGCTTGCCTTGTCTCGTCATCTCTTTCTCAATAGATAGCACATAATTGAGATTTTCTTGTCTTCTTTTCTTAGTCATAATTGTTTTTAGAAGCCACCTTTGCAACTTTCGGCTGCAAAGTTACCACTTTTTTCCGACATATGCAAATATATTTGCAGAAATCTTTTATCTTGCCTCATATTTTGATCATTCTCAATTCACTCTATATGCTTTATAGCATATTTTACTTCTTATCCACCCTTTCAATATGGAGTTCTCCGCTACTGCGTTCTGTCGATTATGCTTCGCATTTTCGCTTCGCTCACGGGCCGATGTAAAAAAGAAATCTTTCCCCCCTTTTTTATAAGGTGCTTCGTTTCACTCGCGGCTTGTGGTCTTCATTTCATTCAGACAATTTTTTTGAAAGGAAGACAGATGAGTAGCGTAGCCGACACAACCCCTAACGGGGCCCCCAATAATTTTCAATTCTTGGGGAGAGCGGAGCACACCCGAGTACTTACTGCCAAAACGAGGTTTTGTCACACGTACGAGGGTAGTGTCCGCGAAAGAGAGCCCGGTGATTTCTCCTCGAGCTCTCGAAAGTGGCGGCTACCTCCTCTCCCACAGTATTCCGCAGTGCAGTACCATCGGCGATGCTGTCTCTCGCTGCTTCCCTCGCCCCTCTCCCGCCTCTGCCCGCTCCGCTACTCTCCGCTCTCTCCTCCGCGCCTCTGATGCATTTTTCTCAACC
>JAGCFX010000024.1 GCA_017649925.1 Paludibacteraceae bacterium
ATAAATATATATAATATAGTAAATGCGTACAAAGGGCCAAAAATGGGCAAGTATCCTATGGGTATCCTATGGGTATGGTATGGGTATCCTATGGTGAGCGTTCGACAAGCACTCGAAATTGAAAGAACGAGAACTTTGGAAAATTACTTTTTTTGCTAAATATTTTGCATATGTCAAAAAATTGTTGTACCTTTGCAGCGTAATTTGCGTGAGTGTGCACATATGCGCACGCTATGTGTATGTGTTTATAGGTATAAAAATGGCAAAGAACGATTATATAATTGAGGTACAGCATGTCTCGAAGCAATTCGAGGACGGCAAGTTTGCGTTGAATGACGTGAGCCTTCAAGTGCAGAAAGGCGAGTTCGTGACGATCTTAGGTCCTTCGGGCTGCGGCAAGACAACATTACTGCGTTGTATTGCGGGTTTTCAGGTGGCGAGTTCCGGTGACATCTTGCTAAAAGGCGAGGATGTGACAAAGACTCCGCCATATCAACGTCCCGTGAACACGGTTTTTCAGAAATATGCGTTATTCCCGCATCTGAATGTATTTAACAATGTGGCGTTCGGTCTGAAGTTGAAGAAAGAAGATCCGGAGGCGATCAAGAAGAAAGTGCGTCAGGCGCTGAAGATGGCGAACTTGACGGGTTACGAAGAGCGTGAAGTGGACACATTGAGCGGCGGTCAGCAGCAACGTGTGGCTATTGCGCGTGCGATCGTGAACAAACCGGAAGTGCTACTTTTGGACGAACCGCTGAGTGCGCTGGACTTGAAGATGCGGCATGACATGCAGATCGAGTTGAAAGAGTTGCACGAGAAACTGGGTATCACGTTTATCTACGTGACGCATGATCAGGAAGAGGCGTTGACGTTGAGCGACCGCGTGGTAGTGATGAGCGAAGGAAAGATTCAGCAGATAGGAACCCCGACGGATATCTACAACGAGCCGCAGAACTGCTTTGTGGCAGATTTTATCGGCGAGAGCAATATCTTGAGCGGCACCATGATACGCGACAAACGCGTGGAGTTCTGCGGTCAGGAGTTCGATTGTATCGATACCGGCTTCGGCGAGAACAAGCCTGTGGACGTGGTGATTCGTCCGGAGGATATTTATATTTGGAAGAAGCCTAGCCCTAACCCCTCCCTAAAGGGAAGGGGACAAAACGAGGTGGTTGTAAATCTTGATGATGATCCGGAAGATCGCGTGCCGAAAGGTAAGTTCACGAAGTGGTATGGCGAAGTGCAGAGTTGTATTTTCAAGGGTGTTCACTATGAGATGCGTGTGCTGACGCCAGATGGATATGAGTTTTTGATTCAGGATTATCATGAGTACTTACCGGGCACGGAAGTGGGCATGTTGGTTCGGCCGGAAGATATCCAAATCATGAAGAAAGAGCACTATATCTGGAATTATTTTGAAGGCGAAGTGCTCAAGAACGGCAAGGTATGGTTCTTGGACGCCGAATGGGACGTGGAAGAGAAAGCATTGGAAGGCTTTGAACCGGGCGAACAAGTTCAAGTGCGCGTGAAGTTCCGTGACATCGATTTGCAGGACTACGAAGAAGAAGGAACGCTGAGCGGCGAAGTGCATTTTATCCTATACAAAGGCAATCACTACCATCTGACAATTCGTACGGACGAGGGACACGATTTGTATGTGAATACGAACGATGTGTGGGATGATGGCGACCGCGTGGGAATCGTGATCAAGCCGAAAGACATTAAGATTGATAAGTTGGAAGTTGTTTGATGTTGTTTGATGTTGTTTGATGTTGTTTGACATGAGTAAGCTCGTTCAGATATTTTCTTCGCGTCGGACGTGGGCATGGCCTTACGTGCTATTCATGGTGCTATTTGTGGTGTTGCCGCTGATCTTGGTGGGCGTTTATGCATTCACGGATATAAACGGCAATTTCACCATCCGTAACTTTGCGAAGTTCTTCACGCACAGCGAGGCGATTCAGGCGTTTTTGTACTCGGTGATGATTGCCGTTTTCAATACCGTCATCTGTCTGCTGATCGGTTATCCGGCAGCGTATATCATGGCGCAAGAAGACTTCCGCACACCGAAAGTGATGGCGATGCTGTTTATTCTGCCGATGTGGATCAACTTCCTGCTGCGAACGGTTGCAACGGTGGAACTGTTCAATATGTGCGGTTTGCCGCTAGGCGAAGGTGCGCTGCTTTTCGGTCTTTGCTATGACTATTTGCCGTTTATGATTTACCCGATTTACAATACTTTGCAGAAGATGGATAACTCGCTTGTGGAAGCGGCGCAGGATTTGGGTGCGAACAGATGGGTTTGTTTCTGGAAAATCATCGTTCCGCTGAGTATGCCGGGTGTGTATAGCGGTATAGTGATGGTATTTATGCCAACCGTTTCGACGTTTGCAATAGCAGAGCTATTGACGCATAATAACATCAAGCTGTTCGGTAGTCTGATTCAGGATTATATCACGACAACCGACCTGCTGAACTACGGCGCAGTATTGTCGTTAGTGCTGCTGATTATTATCGGCTTGACGTCGTTCTTCGGCGACCATGACAGCGCAAGCGGAGAGAAAGGAGGGCTGGTATGAGACGACTATTGGTCATTGGTTATTTGTCATTGGTCATTTGTTTGCCTATTTTCGCGCAATCGAATTTGACGTATGCGTTAAAAGTCGGGACGACGGGCGAGGTACAGTTGCTGCAGGAGTTTCCGGAGAGTTATGCGGGCGAGAAGGTGAATGTGAAGGTACAATGTACAGAGTACAATGTACATGGGATCGATTCGTTGGATTTTGTGTTTGCAGACCAACCGTTGGCGATAACAGATAAATTCGACAGCATCTATAGTTATACGGATGCTGCGGATGTGCAATGGGCCGTTTGGCAGAACAAGAAAGAGATAAAGAACCGCGGTCAGAAAGTGCTGCGGGACAATGCATATAAGACGTTCGTTGAGTATGTGCATGCCAACACGGCCGTAGCCAAACGCAGCAGAGGTTGGATTTGGTGGGTGTTTGCGGGATTGCTGCTATTGGGCACCGCGGCTTATGGCGGATATATCGTATGGAGCCGACGCAAAGAGAAAGAGTTGAGTTCCGTAGAACAGGAGACGCTTCGCCGCAAACGCATGGGTAACCGCCGCCATTACGGTTCGCAGTTATACTTGTGGTTGCTATTGCTGGTATTATATGCGCCGATAGCGCTGATTGCCGTCTTCAGCTTCACGAAGAGTAAGATTCTCGGCAACTGGACCGGTTTCTCAATGGATCTGTATGTCAATCTTTTTACCGGCAAAGCGGATGCAGGATTGAATAGCGCCATTTGGTACACGGTGGTTATTGCGTTGATTGCAGCCGTGTGCTCCACATTGCTGGGAACACTGGCGGCGATAGGTATTTACAATATGCGGGCAAGAAGTCGCAAAGCGGTGAGTCTGCTGAACTCCGTGCCGATGATTAACCCCGATATCATTACCGGTATATCGCTTTTCCTGCTGTTCGTGGCTCTGGGAATGAGTCAAGGTCTGGCGACGGTTTGTATCGCACATGTGGTGTTCTGTACTCCGTATGTGGTGCTGAGTGTGCTGCCGCGTCTGAGTCGCATGAACCCGAATACCTATGAGGCGGCACTGGATTTGGGTGCTACGCCCGCGCAGGCACTACGAATGGTGATGTTGCCGGAGTTATGGCCGGGCATGCTGAGCGGTTTTATCTTGGCGCTGACGCTATCCGTTGATGACTTCGGTGTGACATTCTTTACCAAAGGTAGCGGCGGTCTGGAGACACTGAGTACTTTCATCTACTCCGACGCGCGCAAAGGCGGTCTAACGCCGGAACTACGACCGCTGTTCACGATTATTCTACTCGTGATGTTGATTGCTTTGATTGTAATAAATATTCGTAATAACAAACAAAAAAAGTAATGCTATGAAGAAAATTTTTATCTCTGTGTTGGCTATCGCAGCCATTGTGTTCAGTTCCTGCAACCGCGTAGATCGTGCACATCAACTGAAAGTATTGAACTGGGCGGATTACATCGATGAGGACGTGAAGGCCAATTTTGAACAATGGTACTTTGACCAAACGGGTGAGAAAGTGCAACTTGTGTACGAGACATTTGACATCAACGAGACCGCGTTGACGAAAATCGAAGTGGGTCACGAGGATTATGATGTGTTCTGTCCGTCGGAGTATATCATTGAGCGCATGTTGAAAAAAGACCTTGTTTTGCCGATTCAGAAAGAATTGATTCCTGATTCGATTTGGTATTTCGACAACATCTCTCCGTTCGTGCTCAACAAATTCCAACAGATGGCACCGAAAGCAGACATTCAGGTAAGCGACTATACGGCAGGTTATATGTGGGGAACAACAGGTTTTATCTATAACCCGCAATACGTAAAACGCGAAGAATTGCAGAGTTGGGGCGCTATTCTCAATCCGAAATTTGAGAACCGTATTCTGATGAAAGATGCGTTCCGCGATGTTTATTCGGTATTGGTGCTCTATGCTTTTGCTGACCAAATTGAGAAAGGCGAAGTGAACCGCGACGAGTTGATTCGTAATATCACTCCGGAACGCGTAGCGGCTGTGAAAGATATTCTGCTGAAAGCGAAAAAACAGATCTGCGGCTGGGAAGTGGACTTCGGTAAAGAAGAAATGACGAAAGGCAAAGCATGGCTGAACTTGAGTTGGTCGGGTGATGCGCAGTTTGCAATTGAAGAGGCCGCAGAAGTAGGCGTTATGCTGGATTATATCGTTCCGCAAGAGGGATCAAACGTATGGTTCGACGGCTGGGTTATTCCTAAGTTCGCAAAGAACGTGAAAGCCGCTACCTATTTCATCGATTATATGTGCCGCGCTGACAATGCGTTGGCTAACATGGAAGAGATTGGTTATGTATCCTGTGCCGGCGGCGAGAAGGCAGCTGCCACTATTTTGGCAGAGCAAAACGATGAGGAAGAATGGCCGGATGCTATTGACGCAAGCTATTTCTTCGGCAACGAGAAGATATTGGTTGACGGCGAAGAACTTGATCCGCACGCGCTGCATCTAAACCCTGTTTACTATGCCGACAAGAGTATTATTGACCGTTGTGCACTGATGCACGATGCCGGCGATGCACAAGAGATGCTGCTGGAGATGTGGAATGAGGTCAAACTGGCACGATAGTTGATAGTTAACTATTATAATGAGAAAAATTCTATTTATCTTTTTCTGTCTCGTGAGCCTGGGCATAAGTGCCCAAACCACGGAGATGGAGACACGTTACAATGAGTTGTCGGCTCGTTTTGACGGGCGTGATAAGTTGTTGCAGCGTGACCTAAAGGCGTACCTGCAGGCTTATCCCTACACCACGTTTTTGGATGAAGTTCACTTCATGCAAGGTGTGCTGCAAGTGGAGAAAGGGCATTACAAGAATGGTCTGAAGGTGCTGGAACAAGTGGAAGCCAAAGCGCTGACGCGTCAGCACCAAACGGATTATTCTTTCTATCGCGGTTATGCCTATCTGATGATGCAGGAGTATCAACGGGCTTCGATTTACTTTGCGCAATTAGGCAAAGGCGACAATCGTTATGCCTCCCGCGGAACGTATTATAACGGTTACTGCCAATACAAATTGGGTAACTATGATGCGGCACTTAAAGCCTTCCAACAACTGGAAAACGACCCATCGTATGAGAAAACTGTTCCGTATTATCTGACACAGATTTATTATACGCAGGGTGATTACGAAGAGGCTTCCAAACGAGCCGAAACCCTTCTTCGCGAACACCCGGAAAGTCTCAATAACGGAGAGTTACACCGTATCTTAGGCGAGATGTACTACCAGAAAAAGGACTATGCACAGGCTGCAGAGCACATGAAGCAGTATGTGCAATGGGCTAAAGAGCAAGAGACGGAATTGGTACGTAACGACCTGTTTATTTTAGGCACGGCAGAGTATCAGTTGGGTGAGTATGCGGAAGCAGTGAAGTATCTCAAACAGATGAAGCAAGAGCGCGACACCTTGTCTGAGGCGGCTTGCATGACGATGGGTAATGCGTATGTGCAGATGAAACAGCCGGAACAAGCGAAGTTATCTTTCCAAGCTGCCATCAACTATGGCATCACGCCGGCTGTAAAAGAAGAGGCGGCATACAACTACACATTATGTACCTACCAGACTGCCGCTCCGCTTGGCGAAGCCGTGAATGCCTGCCGAGACTTTATCAAGCAATATCCGGAATCCAAATACAAGAACCGCGTTTACGGTCTGCTGAGCGATGCGTTGATGCAGACAAAGAATTATGAGGCCGCGATTGCGATGCTGGATTCCATTAACCGACCTACGCCGAAAATGCTGCAAACCAAGCAGTATTTGCGTTATCAGTTAGGTGCGGACAATTTCCTGCAAGGCAAGATGCAACAGGCTATTGATTGGACTAGCGAGGTGATTAATCATACTTCCGAGTCATCCCAATACACGACAGAGGCATTCTATGTGCGCGCGGAAGCGAATTATCGTTTGCGTAACTACAGCGCCAGTGAGCAGGACCTGAATGCTTTCTTCAGCCGTTCGGATGCACGGCAGTCAGCGAACTATGTGATTGCGCGATATCTGCAAGGTTATACCTATTTCTCGCAAGGTCAATACGACAAAGCGCGTAATACTTTCTCGGCTTATATAGATGGTGCGTTAGCGACTGAGACGACGTATGCAGATGCGCTGAATCGTATCGGCGATTGCTATTTCAATGCCCGCGATTTCTCACAAGCCATCACCTATTATACGCAAGTGAGCAACCTGCAGGCAGCAGGGGCAGATTATGCCTATTTCCAACGCGGCTATGCACTCGGTTTGCAGCATAAGTATTCCGAGAAAATCAATGTGCTGCGCGAATTGGTGAAACGCTACCCGAAATCCGACTATGCGGATGACGGTGTTTATGAGACAGCGCGCGCGCAACTGCAGCAGGAAGACGAACGCGGAGCAATTATCACCTATGAACAACTGCTGAGCAGTTATCCGCATTCAACACTGGCTCGCAAGGCATCTCTTGAGCGCGCGATGCTCTATCGCAACCTGCGTCAGAACGACCAGGCTATTGCCGCATACCGGCAAACGATTGAGAAATATCCGGCGACCGAGGAGGCCTATACGGCGCTTGATGCACTGCAGGCTCTTTATGTGGAGTCTGGCAATGTGAGCGAGTATCTGGCATACACAAAGAACCTCGCAAAAATGAATATGAATGTCACTACGCAGGAGGATTCATTGCTCTATGCTGCGGCAGAAATGCAGTATATGCAAGCATCATACCAGAAAGCGACTGTGACGTTGAACAACTACATCACGCAGTATTGTGCCGGCGGACGTTATTGCACTACGGCTCGATATTATCTGGCGGATTCTTACTATCGCTTGGGCAAGACTTCTGATGCGTTGGCGCAATACAAGGTGCTGGCAGAGATGAATGCCAACCCATATCAGGAAGAGGCGGCAACGCGCGTGGCGGAGATTTGTTATGACAAGGCGGACTATGCATGCGCACAAGAGGCCTTCTATCGCATGCTGGCGCTTGCTTCGACGCGAGAAAACACCACCGTTGCCCGTCTGGGTATCTTGCGCTGCAGTCAAGCACTCGGTCGTCATCAGGCAGCCATCGACATCGCAGAGCAGATTCTTAATGACCCGCCTATCAATGCCGAGACAAAAGCGGAGGCACTTTACGGTCGTGCCAAAGCATGTGTGGCGCTCAAACAATGGCGTAAAGCGCAACCGGATTTGCAGACACTGGCTGCCGAAGTGCGCACAGCACAAGGTGCAGAGGCCAAATACCTGTTGGCACAGAGTTATTTTGAATTGAAAGATCTGGATGCAGCGGAGACACAAGTGATGGAGTTCACACAAATGAATACGCAGCAGCAGTATTGGTTGGCGCGAGCACTCGTGCTATTAAGCGATATTAACCGCGAACGCGGTGAGTACTTCCAAGCACGACAATATCTACTCGTGCTGCAACAGAACTACAGCATCAAGGGAGATGATATACCGGCGCTCATCAAGACACGCATCGCAGCGCTGGATAAACTGGAACAACCCGTAGTAAAGGAGGATAACGATGAAGAGGATTAATGTATATTTGAGTTCTATACTCTGTATTCTATTCTCCGTCAGCGCCTTCGCGCAAAATGACAGCGCGCTGAACAGGAGTGTGACGGTAGAACGTGATTTTCAACCTGTGATACAAGCTGCGGGAAAAGTAGCGACTAAGCCGGAAGTGATGGAAACGACTATCGAACCGGCGCCTATCGAATTCTCCGATTATATAGCGGAAGTGACGCCAGGCACCAGTTTCAATCCCTTGTTGTCGCAGCCTACGCGTTTTGAGAAAGGCGAGCGGTATCGTGGTTATGTACGCGCCGCGTTGGGTCATCCGAATACCCTGCTGGATTTCGATTATCGCATTGATGACGGTAAGAAATCGATTCTCGATGTCTATGCGCATCACCGCGGACAATGGGATGCAGCAACGCTCAGCAAGACAACATTGGGCATGAACTACATGCATCCGTTTAGTGCATGCACGCTCTATTTCGGCGTCAACGGAGGCAATATATACTATCATAAGTACGGTCATTTCTATGACTACAGTTTGATAAACCCGAGTATGTGGTTGCGCAACGATATCGCATACCCCAAGCCTCGTACTATTGGGGCATTAGACAAGACATCGCTTTGGACGGCAGAGGCGTTTATAGGTGTTCGTTCTAATCCCAAGCAGGATTTCCAATATCGTTTCCAGACCGGCTACATGCTATTCTCCAAACCGGAATCCATTGCGGAACATCAGATTCGTACGCATGCGGATTTCGATTGGCATAGCGATGCGCATCATGTGGGTGCCAATATCTATGTTCAGAATAATCTGCTGCAACTCACCGGACTAGCAAAAGTCATTCCGGATTCGATGTATTCGCATTGCCATGACATTCGTTTGGAGCCATACTATGCCTATGATGGCACCCGTGTACAATTGCATCTGGGTGTAAATCTGGATATGAATATCGGTGCGGGACACAATAGCTTATCCGGCGTAGAGCACCTCAGTTTTGCTCCTTCGCCACATATCCGTTTGGAAGCGCAGATTGCCAAACAATGGCTAACGATTTATGCGGATGTGCTAGGTAACCATGGATCAGGAAGTTTGCAGGATTATATGGAGGAGAACCGCTATTGCTTGATTCATCATGGGGTAATTGATCACCATTTCACGTCCTATACGCCGGTAGATGCGGAACTTGGTTTTCACATCAAGCCTTACCGCGACTTGCTCATTGAGATTCACGGAGGGTATGCGTATATGATTAACCAAACGAACTTGATTGCCAATACCGATTCGGCGATGTATGCGCCGCTAAATATGAAATTGTTCCAAGCCGGTGATTTTGATTATTTCTATGCTGATTATCAACGCGGCAAAGTAGGAGGACAGCTCAACTACCATTATCGCGACCTGGTGCGGGTAAATCTGCATGGAGACTATTTCTTCTGGCGCTCAGATACTACGGTTTATGACCGTCCTAATTGGGAACTCGCTCTGCGAATCGATGGACGTATAGATAAGCACTGGTCGTTGTATTCGGATAACTACTTCGCAGGTGCACGTCGCGCCTTGGCATATAACGGCATAACGGATACTTATTCCGAGCATACGCTGCGTCCGACGATTGAACTCAACCTCGGTGTACAATACGATATGTTGGTGGGGAAAGCTAAAGCGAACGGCAATCAGTCAACCGGCGACAATCTTATTCTTCGTCCGGAGCCCAAGCCGAATTTGACTCTCTTCTTCCAACTCAACAACTGGCTACATCGCAAGAACGAGATCTACTACGGCTATCGCTCGCAGGGTATCAACTGCCTCGCCGGCGTAACCTTCCGCTTCTAAAAAACAATGACCCGCATCAACGCGGGTCATTTGTTTTTAATGCTTTCTTTCTTTTTCGTAACATTATCGCTGCGCAGTAACTCAATCCCATAATCAATAACGGAATCAAAACATCGCCTAATGGTTCGGGATGCTCAATCAACTGATTATCCTCCGGAAGCGGGCCGTCTATATTCGGAGGACCGGGTGCATTACGCGGACCGGCAGCCACATGCGCCATTGCCGGTGCTTCAGCGGCAGCAGGTTGGGAAACCTGACGGGCAGAAGCCATTGCAACAAAAGTAGTCATCGGCATCGTCATACTACTTGCGCCGGAGTAAGATATACCGCGCTGTGAGGAACTGCTTGACGCACCCGAAACGGCATAGCCCGCTTGGGCTCCAAAGTTGCTACCGATATTAGACACCCGTGCATCGCTTAACCGGACAAGACCGGACGCACCGGAAGAAGGCATCGCAACAGAACTTTCCATATACCCGCGGCTCGGAGCAGAGGTAACAATCGCCGTTTGTAACGGAGCATGACTACGGAACGGCAGGTGCGGAACCGCCACAGGCGACGGTTGCGAAACATTCACTTCCGACGCTACCGGCACACGGGGCGCATGGAGAACGAGGAATAATACTCTCACCAGCGATATGCCGCTCGCCAATACGATAAGGGCGATCAATATAGGTTGATGGTATCGTTTCATGGTACGCCCTCCTTTACTTTTCTGTTACACGTGCACCCTGCGCATCATATACTTCTCCACGATAAAGTATCAATAAATTACCATCATAGATAATTTTCTCCGGTTTGTCACAAATGCCATCCGGTTCGGCAGAGTTTATCGATGTGATGACATCGGCAGGCGGATTTTTGGTAATCAAGAACCGTTGTGCAGCCGTTTTATTATCTGCAGTGAACGAATAGGTATTACCCGTTTTGATTACCGCAGCCTGATTGGCAACACGATCATAGAGATAAATTTTCTCTCCCTCATAATTGAAGGTGAACGTATATTGATTATCGTTACCTGCACGGAAAGTCAAATAGCGTTCTTCCGGGCTTTCTATAGCCGCTACAGCCATTTCTCCTCCCTGTTTAACAACAGCCAATTTCGGAGCGACGGAATCGCCTTCAAGTTTACGACCATCCCATCCGTCTTCATAGTTATCCGAGAAATCTCCACGTGATAAAATATGTACTCGGTCACCGCCGAATTCATTACCGCATACCGTTAATACCATCACTTCCGGTGCATCGTTTGCCGCAGCACGGCGAGGCGCACGCATCGGCTGAGTAGAAGTCTTGAAATACTTGGCATCATAAACCACACGATTATATACCAAATCGAGGGTAGCATCTACATCTGTAGTCTTAACAAAGAATCCTTGCATAGCCGGAATCACGGAGTCGGCTCCGCTCAGATAAGGCGATGAGTGTATCGGCACAACTGCATACTGGCCGGGCAATGTAACAGCAGAACCATCTTTGGCACTTACGGGTTCTCCGCTTGCCGCCCAGTTAGCATACGAGCCGGTATGATAGATATAGATAGAATGCTCTACATTATTAAAGTCAGCATCCTGCATCTCCTGAATCTTAATAGGTGCCGTCCAGCTGTTAGCTGCAAAAGCAAAGCCGTCAGCATCCCTGTTATCAAGCACAATAGTTTGGGTAACCGGCGGATTCAGTTTGCCGACATTGGTATATGTTTTTGCAGTCTCCTGGGTGATACAATACCCTTCAAACGGCAGGAGCACATCTTCATTTGCTACCCATTGCCAGAGACCTCCTAAATTATCTGTAGTTCCTTCTTCCCAACGGCACATCCATGCCTGATAATACATCGATATTGCTGTTTGGCCCGCCTGGAACGGAATGCCGATATATTGCCATACCGGACCGGCAGTATTGGCACCGCTTCCCCGGCTATAGTATTCTACCGTTGCATTAACATCCGATTCCTTATTACCATAAACAAACGATCCATTATGTGTAGCATCCGCTTCAATTAACAAATCTTCTGCTTTGATGGTAATCGGCGAAGCATAACGGGTATCATTAACTTTTGCCACCATACCGGCGATAGTTAATCCTCCGTACGGTTTTACAATTAGTTTTCCGTCTATTACATGTCCATGTTCGTCACGCCCTTGGTTCACCTTAACACTACCTGCGTGCGCATTGTCCACGTCCACGTGACACTCAGCAATGATACGCGTCGGATGATAAGGAGTAGGAATGATATTATAACCGGGCGCCCAGTTTCCCGGATTACTCCATAAATGGTCACCATCATGATTATCAAATACCAGCGAGCAGTCTGCTACTTTGGATTCATCTGTCATCAACAGGTATTCTATCATTTGGTGCATTACAACACGGCCTGCCGGAGAGAGATTGCCCATCTCATTGAAATTAATACCATACAACAGCAGACGGGCCGGGAACACCACTTGCCGCTCACAGCAAACGATCAAATCGCGATTATTATCGGCATCGCGGGCTGTAGCCAGAAATATGAAGTCCGGCGCCTCATTGATTACGAATCCTTGAAGTCCTTTGCCGCTTATAGAACTGAGTACCTGTACCGTAGTATCCGTCTCATTGATGACATCTACTCCTTCTGCATCACCAAAGATAGCGTGTCCGGCACAAAGAATCTTCATGGTTTTTACTTTCGGGCTTGGATCCTTCGGGTTTGAACCGATATGCCAATTCGTTCCATTCTCTCCGGCTACGTATGCCTCGAAACTCAAAATCGGTTTCTTGTCTATCAGCGTACCGATTGCATTGGTGTAGCCTTCCGGGGTTTCCAAATAGTCGGTAACAATCAACAAATCATAATCTTTATAGAAATTAGCTATCGCTGTAGGATCTTTGGTCGCGTATCCATTGACACAATCCACTGTATAGAACGTACGCAGATAGGTTAACAAGGTGGCACTGGAGGATTCGTTGCCCGTGCTATAGTCGTTAAAGCCCCCACCCTTCGTTCCGGTAACGATGTAAGCTATTCTCGCTTTCCGACTTGCCGGATAGATGCGGATTGTAGCATCCACGGTGAAAGTAGAAGCCGGAGAACAATCATTAGTCATGGTGAAGGTAATGGTCTTCGTTACCGTAGATGCATTACTCAACGATGGAGTTCCTTCTATATAGATTCGCTCGTCGGAATAAGAGAATGTACATCCCGGTATGGCTTCAGATGCCGACTGTAATGAATAGTGGATTCCTGTGGTATCATAATCACAGGTAAGTCGGACAAGGGCTATATCTACTTCCTTTCCATCCCAAATTGTGACTTCTGGTACAATTTTCTCCAAAGTAGGAGCCATATTACATGGTTCTACCCAATAAGCATACAATGTAGCCGTAGTTACATCCTTGTCCCAATTTCGCATGCTTACACCGAGACCATTATAGTACTGCGTGCCTGTGCCATTCGGTGCATCATAGTAACCACCAAAGACGAAACCGGTCTTAATCGGGAGAGTGCTTATTTCCGGCATCGCTTCGCCATAGATAGCAACAACGGATGTGGTGTATTTGTTATATGCCCCTGTTGCATCAAGCGTGATAAGCGTTTGTTTCGGACGCGTGATCTCGAAATACTGAATTTGAGGAACATTACCTCCCTTCCATAAGTACAACGTCTTGGCACCAATCAAGTCTGCAGGAATAGGCGTCTGTATCAAAGTTCCTACAGGTAAAGTAGCCGTATTTGTCCGGGATGTCACTTTGCTCACATAAACAGTATTACCGGATACGGTTGACTTAAAGACATCTCCTTCTTTCAATGCACAATCCAAATCTACGCGCAAATAGGCAGAGTTGTTATTGAGTGATATGGCATTCGTATTGGCTATTTGGACATTGCCAATACTACCTCCTGCGGTAAGCGTTCCTCCTGTCAATACAGACAGATAATTCTCTATTGTCAACTCAAGCTCTGCGCCGCTTGCTGTAACAGCACCATTTGTCAGACCTGTGCCCACTTCGAATTTATATAAGATACCTTCGTTCGGGCAATCCTCAAATTGGGCATAGAGCGTTGCCGGACCTGCTACGGTATAGGGATTGCTTACTGCGCTACCACCACTCGGAGCGGTGAACCATCCCTTGAAGAAATAACCTTCTTTGACGGCATGCGGGAGCACCACTTCATCGCCCATAGCGGCACGCAGGGTCTTAGAGTTTTCGCCTCCTACTTTACCTCCGTTGGTATTGGCATCCAGTATAATCGGACACGAGCGGATGATTTCGAAATAGGAGATTCCTGTGGTGCGGGCACCCGATATAATATACAATTCTGTCTTTCCTGCAAATGCAGCCGGAGCAACGACTGATTGAATTTCAGTAGTCGTTTTGCTGGCGTTCAGCGTTAACTGATTATCTTCAGTGCTATAGGATGTATGGCGCAGATAATTGTACTTACTATTGCTCGAAGAATAGTTGTTGAAACGAATCAAATCGCCTTCTTGTATCGGGCAATCCAACGTAATAACAAGCACGCCTTTATCTCCATTATTATAAGTTATTCGGCCGCTACTGAATGCCAAATTGTTCCAGCTGGAATTATTAGATATCCATCCCTCCAAGGTTCCGCCAATCAGCGTACTTAATTGAGTAGGCTTTGTCAGCTGTACAGGGTTGTTGCCCGAAGAACAGATGTTACCATCCGAAACATTGCTATTGACATCAAAACGATAGATTGTTTCGCCGCTGTTCATTGCCGGACAGACAATCCACTTCGCCCAATATTCTTTATCGCCCGTTTCGGACGCAGATATTTCCGTTACGGCAGAGCCGGTAAAGCTACTATTATCATACCATCCTTTAAATTCGGAGTCATCCTTCGTTATATCCGTCGGTAGCGTAGCGCCTGTACCGAAAGTATAACCCGTCACATTGCCGGAATTGATTGTACCATCATTGGTATGAAGCGTCACTGAATAGTTGCGCGGCGTGCGGGTAAAGTTAGCCGTTACGGTAGCATTCTCTGTTACGGTTGCCGGCAGTCCGCTCCAACTGTCAAAGGCATATGTATATTCCGCAGTGGTAGCTGCAGGTGTAGCCGTTACCGTCGTTCCATTAACGGTATAGGTGTTAGCAGAACTGGTTGTAGTTGTACCCGGTGTGATATTACCTACGCTCGCTACATCTACTGAACCATAGCCTGCCGGACTAACCGCATTGGTCAATGTGTACTTGGCGGGTTCCCAGAGAGCATAAAGCGTGATATCTCCGGTCATGGTAACGCTCTCTTGGTCGTCATATACCTTGCTGCCACTCGCGTCGGTTGCCCATCCGGCGAACATATAATCAGTCAGCGAGAAACTGTTTGCCTTCAGTTTGGCGGCAAAGCCGTCATAGAATGACTGAGGCTCCATTGTGCCTGTGGCAGAAACGTTATTTTTGTCGAACGTAACGGCATATTTAGTCAACGTACGGCAAACGGAAATAGACTTGACAAACGGGTTCTGGTTCACGTTACTATTACGTGCTACATAGATAGCATCGCAATCGGATGTGAGCGTAAACACATTGTCTCCTACCACCACGTCTCCGGCGGCTATGGAAGCAACTGCGGCGCCGGTTTTGGATGCAGATAGGTACAAGCCCAAATCACCTTGGTCGCTTGCTTTGGTGATTGTTACCGTAACCTTGTCGCCTGCCTTGAATTGTCCGGATGCCAAAGTCAAGCCAAAATACTGATTGCTTTCCAGTTTGTATCCTCCGCTGATGGAATTAGAGCCGACATTATAATCCGCCGTACCGCCAACCAGATTATTCTCATCAGCTGGGATAGTTGGAGTGGCTGTTCCCGATCCCGACAGAGTATAAGTAATCAGGACTGCGCACTCCTTGACCGTAGGATCAAAGGTAGCCGCAAAACTCTCTATTGCGGATTCGCAGCCATCTTTGACGGCATAGGCCTTGACGGTACAGTCTGTCACGATTGACACACTTGTGCCGGAAGCACTGCCGGTCGTCGGGTCAGACCCGTCCGTTGTATAATAGATGGTCGCACCGGCGGTTGCCGTTGCCAAATTGACCGTATTGTCCGTTTGCGTGATAACCGGCGTTGCGACAGCCGGATTGATAGCTACTACGGCTCCGTCCGAAACAAGGGACACAGCAATTTTTCCATCTTCTGTATTGGTAACAACGCAAGTATACGTACCGGCCTCGGACGGCAGATATGTAGCTGATGTGGCACCCGATATATCCACTCCGTCTTTTCTCCACTGGTAGGTCAGCGTTCCTGATCCGGATGCCGTGATACTCAATGCGCTCACTACATCACCGGCGCAATAAGTGTCGCCTGATGGTTGCACTGAGATAGTAGGTGCATCGGATGGTGGCACTTCTGATGTTACCGTTACCGTGATGATATTCGACAGTACCGGTTCGCCGCACGTACCTTCTACGCGTACGCGATAATAATAGGTGTCAAGCGCTGACTGCGAGGCAGAATAGGTAGCATTTATTGCGCCGGGGATAAACACGGTGTCAGTGCCGGTGCTACCACAAGTGTACCAACGATACGCCAACTCGTTTCCGGCAGCAACCATTCCGCTACCGAGAGTGAACGACTCGTTGATTTCTGCAGGCACGGATAAAGCGGGTTGCGTAGTGATTGCTGTTGTAGCATACACCACTACCGTAGCCGTTTTGTTCATCTGCAGTCCGGAGTACGTAGCATTCTCAACCGCCCAAACGGTATATACACCGGAGCCCTTTCCTGTCCATTCCAATGCACTTCCGGTACCGGCTTTTGCAGCACCGTCATCGACTCCGTCTTTCTTGAGCTGATAGTCCACGCCTGTCTGGCTGCCGGAGAGGGTTATCTTAGCAGTCATACCGCCTGCACATTCTCCTTCAGCCGCAGCGCCGACATTATAACTATTCGGCGCCAGTTTGGTAGTCGTGAAGGACGAGCCTGTCAATGCCACCCAAGAGGATTTATGGTCGGCATCACATACGGCACGTACCCATGCATAATAGGTGGTAGCAGCAGTCAAGCCGGTGATAGTCGGAGTTTTGGTTGTTACCGTCTCTGTAGCTGCCGTTCCGGCTGTAGGCGTTGTCGGACTGCCGGAAGCATAGTATAAATCGTATGATGCGGCATCCGCGGCATCCGTTATGGCGAATGTAGCCGATGAGCCTGCTACGGCTGTAGTGGCAAATGCCGTTGGCGCAGCAGGTGTTGCACATGGCATTGCCCACACGGCGTACAAGGTCTTATCCGCCGTGATTGTAAACTTGCTTCCTGAAGCATAATCCACCGTACCTGCATCGCGGTGAGCAGTTGTTTCCGCCCAACCTTGGAATACGTAGCCGGTCTTTGTAAAGCTATTCGCCAGAACGGTTACTTCTGCATTATTGCTATACGCCGTCGGGTCATTGGTATAACCACCATCGGCCCCATTGCCGTCATAGGTTACATAGTAGCATGTGCTGCCCGCACTGCCGGTAATAACCGTTACACCATACAATTGGGTGTAACTGCTGCTTTGACGACCAATTATCAAATGACCTTTATGGTTAGCATTAGAGGCACTTACTGTGAATGTAATCTCTGTATCGCTATTATTGGCATCCGTTACCTGGGTTCCTCCGGAACCATTGGTATTTCCCGATACGTAGGATTCACGCCCATCCACAAAAACATATTTATACGATGCTTTATTTGATGAGTAACCATGTTTCAAGGTTACCGTTATCGAGCCATCTATCTCTCCTGATTCCAACGGAATACAGAAATAGTAGTTCCCACTCGATATATTATTGTTTGGGAAAGTTAGTCCATTCGTTGTATTATCCGTCAGGCTAAACTGCTTTGCGGCATCGCTGTTCTTTGAATAGAAATATATTCCGTTGTGGACGTCGGAGGTAGTCGTATTTCCTTGACTGAACGTTTTCCCCGTCCAAGAAGCATCTTTGAAATTTATGTCGGCTAACGTGGTTGGTCCTCCGCCGCCGGCGCAGTCTTGTTTCCAAGCAGCAATGGCGGTCATATTGGCCGTTGGAGTATAGGAAGCTCCTCCATTGCCAATCTTGGTTGCGCCCACATACCATCCTAAGAAGGTATAGTCGGTTCGTGTCGGTGTAGGCAACGTGATACTTGCTCCTTCGGTAGCTTGTGTTTGGCTCGATGGTGTCACGGAACCTCCATTGGCATTATAAGTGATGGTAAATTCATTTCCCGTCGGTTCCGGAGTTGAACTCAGTTCCCATGCTGCACGCAAAGTAGTAGGAGCAGCGATTGTCCATGCATTAGTACTATGTCCGGCGGCATCGTAGTATTGTGTACCTGTTCCGTCTGCACCGGTATAGTAACCGAGGAATGTATAGCCGTCTCTAGTCGGGATGGTGATGTCCGGCATGGCGGCATTGAAAGTAGCTGTCACACTTGTCGTACCGCCGGTGCCGCTACCTGCGTCAAGCGTAACGGTATAGTTATTCGGTTGCCAGATGGCATATATAGTCAGGTCGGCAGTGAGCGTTATTGATGCTCCGACTGCGTAATCGGTTCCGCTGCCGCCCATGGAGGAATTCCATTTCAGGAAGGAATATCCCGTCGGTGCCGTAAAGGCATTAGCTGCTATGGTTACGCTGGAACCTGTCTGTTCAACATCAGCCATCGTTCCCGAGCCACCATTCTCGTCATAAGAGAGAACATAGTTGGTGGCAGGAGGAGGAGTTGAACCTGCGCGGGTAATGTTGATATTATTGAAGTAAGTACTATTCGCTGTCGCTCGATAGATATAGAATGTACTATTTCCATAATAAGCATCACTTCCCGTTACAGTATAAGTTACTGTTTTTAATGCAGTGCCGGTTCCTGTTTCTGTCAGTGCACACGCAGGTGCTGAACTTGGGCGAGAAGTCGCTGTTGTAATCCATACTCCACGTTCATCTGCATTCTTTCCTACATCTACACTTATTACATCCCCATCCTGCAAAGGACAATCAAGATCTATACGGAAATAGGTATTATTGTTGGTTATACAATAACCGTTTGACGTAATAAGATTCTTAGCCTCTGTTTGTCCATTATAGACGGATATCGAACCGCCGGTAACTGTAGTATTATGTGTAGAAGTATTTAGCGCAAGATTAGACGTACTTGCGGCGATAGATATATTTCCTGTTGCACTTGTAACCGCCGAATATATCGTTCCGGAGCAACTTCCTCCACCTCCTCCGCTGCCACTTTCTGTGAACTGGGCGTAATAGGTTGTGTTGGCTGAAACGGTAGTGGAAGCATTGATTTGCGTGCCTCCGGAAGCGGATGTGAACCAACCGTTAAATGTATATCCGCTCCTATTGGCAGTGGGAAGGCTACCGATTGCGCTACCCGATGCGACCAGTGACGAAGTAGGAGAACATGTACCGCCATTCGTAGTAGCATCCCATGTGATAGTCACCATCGTTGGTGCGCTACCATCGCATGAACTGGACACAACACCGCTGGTGGTTACCGTCAGTGTTGCGCCTGCACCGCAAGATGCATTCGTTATGGCCGTCTTGGCCTCTGCTGCGGTAGATGCTGTGTAACTATAGGGCGGGGTAACAACGGTACGGTTGGATACATTGGAAGGAAGTCCTTTGGTTGCTGTACTATTGATAAATTTGACACCATTGGTTCCACCATAGTTCTGATAGAAAATTTTATTCGTGGCAGGGTTACCTTCAAACGTACAACCTTCCACATAGCAGTCCGCATTTTCCGGACCGATATAGTAATTAGCCACAGAACTATTCCAATAGCAATTGAGGAAATGCAGGGAAGCATTGCGGCAACGAAGCATACGCTCTCTACATCCCGAATCCCACCAGCAATATGCCCACGTCATATTGTAAGTTCCGTCCGAAGGAGCATCTGAAGATCCAGAGCCCAATAAGTTGGTAAAACGGTGGTCATCCGTAAGTTTTTGGCAGGCCTCGGTGCTGAGATCGCACTCTCGTGCTCTAGGTGCTTTAAGGTAGCGGAAACGGCACCAACTGACTGTCACATTATCGGTACCATTCTTATTATCAAAGTTACCGTCACATCCATCTTGAAAATCGCAGTGATCCACCCATGCGTTGGTCACATCTTGGAAGCACAACAAGTCATTTCCATCGCAGTCATATGCACCGGGACCGACAAAAGTAAGGTTGCGGATAATGAGGTTACTGAAACGCTTGACATATAAAATGCCCGAAGATGATGCGTCTTGTTGCAGACTGGTCAATGTAACACCTGGCAAGCCTAACACCGTTACATTTGAGCCATCCTGAACGGTCAGCATAGAGGTGAACGTCAAGTTCGCCGTGATAATAATCACTTTGTTCTTGCCTTTGTTCAACGCAGACTGTAATTCGCTGACACTCGATACCAATACCGGCGTAGCACTACCTCCGCCCGTTGCACTTGCGCCATAACCGAAAGCGGATGGTGCGCAATATGTTACTGCTGCGAACGCTGAAGAACTAAACGCGAAAAGCAGTGAACAGAGTAAAGTAAGAAGGCGATGTTTTTTCATATGGATTTAGATTTTGATTATTCAACGGTTATTTTGATACATCCGCAGGGTTCTGCCGCCGCCGGACCGTATGCCCGCTCGTATTCAACGGCTGCCATCAAGAACGGTCCAAGTACTTTTCCTTCGGAATCGTTCTGAATAGGAACATCCTTTCCAATCAGGTAATATGCGGCAGAACCATTACGGTCACTACCCAAACCGGCAGATTGACAAGAAGAGGTCAATTGGTATGAACCGGCACTTCCCGATAAGAAATTAGCAATGATTCCCTCATATCCCTTCTTTCCTGCTTCCGCCTGATTGAAATAACCCAAACGAGTGCCTTTCAGCAAAGCAGCCGTAATCAGACATGAACCGGACGACTCCAGATAGTTGCATTGCGGATTACTATTCTTATAGGTACTGGAACCCGTTGCATCCACACCATGTGTTGCACATTTACTATCATCATATTGCAGTAACTGATACCAACAACCGCTTGTAGCATCTTGGCGCGCCACCAACCCCGCTGCCAGTTTTTCCAAATAACCTTTTATAATGAGGTAATCGGCATCGCCGGTCTTTCCGGCTTTGTCCATTGCCTCCAGCACATCTACCAATGCCATGATATACCATCCGTTGGCACGTCCCCAATACTCCGCAGAGTGATATCCACCACCTATCTTTGGCTGGTCCGGTGCATACACCCATCCGCTTGCTCCGCCGGAGGACTTATCCGTAGAGAAGCAGTGCCATAATAGTTTTTTATCTTCATCCCATAGACCTCCCCATGAACTGGTAAACTGGGTCATCACATCCGCCCAAGTGAGCGTAGTGGATACGCCGTAAGCGAGTAATTGTGCCAACAGCGCGGGACCCATATAGGCACCATCACACCACATCTGATTGCCGTAACTGGATTTATGATACCATCCGCCGTCTGCAGTACTGCTCGTGCCGGAAATACTGTAATTGGCATTGTGCGCTTCCAGACCGTCTGCGCCGCGTCCCATTTGTGTCATGCAATAATCAGCATTGGTGCTGTTCTCGAACTTGCCGCCGGTTTTACATCCGTCATATACGCCGAAGAATACTTTCGTGCAGTTCAAATCATCCAAACTACCGCCTGTGTTTTTTGCTGTTTTACCTAATGCCCATGAACTCAATCCTTGATACCAAGCATCCGCCCAAGTAGAGTCCTGATAATATTCCCACACATCCAGAATACCTTTGGCAACGACACCGGGTACATAGTCCCATGAAGCCGCGGTTCCGGGAGTGGTACTTCCGTTGGTACTATTGTCGTTCGGGAAACCGACGCGGCTGTCCTTGTTCTTCCAACTGGTCATGCGGGCATTAATGACTTCTTGCGAGTATCTTACGGTTGGGTCGAAAGTTACCGCTTTCGCTTGCTGTGGTGCACACGCGACGAACAGGATGAGTGCCACAAAAAACAGATTCTTTTTCATTGTGAGTATATTTAGCAATTATTTTGTTGTTGTTTTGCAGTTGCTTTTTTATCATTTACGTTCGCATCTCGTTCGCATCGTGAACGTCATAGTATCGTTATTGTCCTGCGATTTGTTCTCCCGCACGCCTGCGCGATACCTTATATATCGCGTACGCGAAAGCGAGAAGCAGTAGTGGGATTAATGCATCGCCGAGAGGCTGTTGAGTTTCCGGGTCCAAATCTCCCCCCGGAGTACCGGGACCTCCTGGTGCCTGACGCGGACCGGCAGGTGCATTGGAAATGCTGCCCATATAGGCACTACCACTCACCGAACCATCATTGTTCAGCATTGGAGTGACATCCGTATTCGTTCCCCATTTCTCAGCGTAGGCACTGGTAGAATGAAAACTTGCTGTAGGAGCCGCAACAGTTGTTGCCATACCATACACGGCTGATTGCGAACGGGTGGAACGATAACTATTCCTATACTCCACCGCCATTGCCTGCATAGTACTGATAAGTATCAGCAGGCTGATGGCAATGGTTTTACGAGTGACGATTATAATGTTTTGTGCTTTCATGTGTTACCACTTTTTCAAAAAACTTCTTACACCAACATTATCGAACGACCTTACCGGTTGCGTCATACAATATACCATTGAGCAGGATATACAACTTATCTTCGACAAGTATTTTCTTAGCCCTTACTTTCTGAGAAGAGTCAGTAGCAGGCTCAACTCCCGTGGCAATCTGCGGCGCGTTGCGCGTCAGAATGAAACGTCCGTGAGCGGCTTTATCATCGGTCGTGAAATGATATGCATTTCCGGTCATGATTTCCGTGTAGGTATTATTCTCCGTATCCAGCAGATAAAGCGGTTCTTCACCTTCATAAACGAAGTCGAAGCGGTATTCGTTGTCTTCGCCGGCTTTGAAGATGATTACTGTTCCATCATACTCGGGAATAGCACTTACGGCCTCATTCACTCCTGCCTCGTTGGTAATATAAACCATCGGCGAGAGGTCGCTTCCGCCCCATGCTTCGCCATCCCAACCGCTGTCGTAACGACGGGTGAAGTCTTCACGTTCCAAAACAATCAGACGGTCATCATAACGGTTACCGCGTGCAATGAGTTTCAGTACACTCGGTTCGTCGCTTTCTGCTTTTGCTCGTTTTGGCGCATGCATCCGGCCACCGACAATGCTACGTGAGGTTGAAGGACGCACATGCTTGGAGTAATCCAAGTGCAGTGTACCGGCTGTTTCCGACCAGACATAGAATCCCTGCATAGAAGGAATTTGCCATTCTCCCGTGTATCTGGATGCATGGATTGGTGCTGCTACATAGGTATTTGCAGCATAGCGTGTTGCTTCATCAGCAGTTGCAGAACCTATCGCATTATCACCTTCGGTATCCGTACCCGTATTGAAGAAGTAAATAGCCTTATCCGTGATACCTTCCATATCATCATCCGTGATTGCATTGATATCAATCGGAGCAACCCAACTATTGGCTGCTACTACATATTTATTGGCAGGGACTGCAATATCCTGACTGGTTGTTGGCGCTAATGTACCATGCATATCATATACCAGCGGAGCAGAAGGATGGGTAATACAATAACCTCTAAATGCTTGCAGCGGTCCGCCATTCGGGATTACCGTCCAACCTTGGCTATTGGTATCATACTGATAAATCCAACTATCGTAATAACTGCTCTTTGCATTCGCTATATCCGTATGCGGTGTACCGATATACTGCCAAGTTGAAGTAGCGGCACTATTGTGTTCCACATCTGCGTGAGCGGTACTGTACATTGTCACATGGGCTTTGGTATCACCGGTATTGTTATTGAATATCAAAGTACCGTTGCCTGATGAGGAAGAACCAATAGTAAGGTCACTACTTTCCGTCGGATAAATCTCCGAACCGTCCTTACGACGAATAGTACTCTTTACTTCCAGTCCACTACCGGAAGGAATTTCTATACGTCCTTCTTCAATGAGACGCACTTCCATCACATGGGCATGCTCAACATCCACTTCAACCGGTGCTTTGATACGAACGGAAGTAAACTCACCCGGAAGCAATCTATAATCAGGAGCCCAGTTGGCCGCTGTACTCCATTTACCATCACCTTTCGTTCCGGTACAAGTGTTGCAGTGCACTGCATACCAAGATGCGTCATGCTCGTTTGATGCACCATTATCAAATGTAAACGAGCAGTCTGCGACATGCAACGGATTGACATCCAACAAGTATTCCAGACACTTGAGGACTACTTGTTCTCCCTTGTCCGTGAGTTTGCTATGAGCACCGGCATTGAGCGAGAAGAGAATCATACGAGCCTCAATGTTCGTCTGGCGTTCTGCAGCTGTTACCAACATTCTATCCTGATCGCCCGGAGTCCAAGTTGCATCACCTGTTGACGGTGAATTTTTGGCAATAGCTGCATTGAAGTGTGTCAATCCGATAGTGACAAAGTTTTCTGCCGCATCAATCTCGAAGCCTTGCATACCTTTGCTGCTCTCATAACCCGTACCGCTCAGCATTGTATAAACCAACGGAGCAGATACGTTTTCAACATCATTATATACATCATCTCCTGTTTTGATTGACTCAAACATCGGGTGTGCATAACATACGATATTGAGGTTCAAACGTCCGTCTTGCTTTGAGCCTGATACAGGAGCCGTGGTAAAGCCCTTTGCTGCCCACTTAGATGGACTCTTTGCAACCATGTGCGTCTTGAACGAGAACAATGGACGATAGTCACAGAGGGCTGCCATGTCATCCAATACATCTTTGGCTGCATCGCTCTTCGATGCTTTTGGGAAGTCCGTTAAGAAAAGAATATCAAACGGTTCGTAATTGAGTTTATTAAATATAGCATAGCCATTAACAGGAGTAACGATATACTCTTCTTTTAGTTCGGTGTACATAGACCATTCACCTTCCCATGTCTTTTCTGCTGTCTGCTGTTGCAGGTTCTTCGGATTGTAGTCTTCCAGGAAGTCTCCACCGACTTTGCTTTCCTTTCCATCCAATATGAGTGCCAACGTCGGCGTAGCGCCGATGACGTGCATGGTGATATTATCTTTGTAAGTATCGCTTACATTTCCTGCACAATCCACAGCCTTGCAGGTGAAGACTAACTCATCGTTTTCGCTGTACTTGCCGCTGAGTTGATTCAAGTCGATCATCACGGTATCAACCGTATGGTCAGCGCTCTGGATCACGCTGATGGAAACAGCCGTTGTGATATCCGTTGCTGCAGCGCCGTTACGTGAGAGCTCTAACTTGAAGTTCTTACCGGTAGAACCATATTCAGAACTATTCTTAACGGCAAAGAGGTGACGCATCTTCATCTGGTCGGTGTAGGCCTTGTCCACATGGTAGTATTGGAACGGAACGAGATGTTCTACTTCCGGTTCCACATTATCACTTGTTACCGTTACGCGGTTAGAAGAAACACTTGTACATCCGCCGGTGCCGGTACGTTCCACCGTATAAACACCCGCTTGAACAACTGTGTACGAAGCAGCCGTTGCGTCGTCAATCTCTTCGCCATTGCGGAACCATTGATAAGTACCGCCGGTGAAGTTGGTTGTGCCGTCTTGTTTCGTGGCATTCAATGTGATTGTACTATTGCAACCACCAATATTCACTGTTCCGTCCGGAATGATTTTCGGAGCTTCATCCGAACAACTTACCGTGATGGTATAACTGCCGCTGCTTGCGCAATAATCCGTTTCGCTGATTGTAGCGCCTGCGTAAGAAGCGGTAATCGTTACTGTTCCGGATTTGTCGTTGAAAGAGACGATACCATTCTCATCCACGGTAGCTATATCCTCGTCTGAGGAACTGTAAGTCAGCGTACCGCTGGCTACGGCTGCCGGAGCCAAAGTGAAGGTTGGCGAGGTAAAGGATTCACCGATAGTATGCGTCTTGCTTGCCACACTCGGCGTTACCGTCGTAGCCGTACAAGCGTCCGTATATTCGAAACAAATCTTAGATACATACAGCGTACCGCTGCTGGAACCCTTGCTGTCGAAGTTACGGCCGATTTGGATGGCGTTTACATTGCCGTGTGCCGACAGGTCTATCGTACGCTCGGTAAGCGTAGAGTTAACCGTCAAGGAAACAGCCGTATAGTCTGTACCACCGTTAGTAGACCAATTGTACGAAGCCTTGCTTTCGCTGCTGGACGCAATCGTCACTTTGGCGGTCTTGAAATATTTGCCTTCCGGCGCAGTATAGGTAAGATACTTACTATTGCTATTCATCGTCCAGCAAGCTGTACTACTATACGAACCTTGTCCGGCACTGGTATTGACAAATCCGAACTCAGCAGAAGCCATATTGTCACGCGTAGCACACTCTTCCTCTACAAACGCCGTTACATTAACGGTGATAGCGCCCGAAGTAGTGGAACCGCAAGAGTTGGAAGCCACGCAGAACAGATAGAAGGTACTTCCTGCAGCTTCGCTGACGGTACCGATAAGCAAGTTCTTAGCAGAACCTACTTCTGTATCTGTACCGGGTTCGTATGTATTATTGGCACTCTTGTACCATTTGTATTCCGTAGCATCGGAAGCCTCCACATCGTTGATGGAGAGCGAACCGGTAGTCATCACGCTTCGTGCGCCTCCCAGACTGCCGAATACCGGCGCTGCAGGAACAGAAATAGTAACCGTGTTGGATGTACGAGTACATTCTTTCGTCACTTGTACTCGGTAACTACCGGCATTGGATGCTGTAGCCGAAGCTACAGTATAAGTGGCACTTGTTGCGCCGCTGATATTTTCCCATACACTTCCGTTCAGTTTCTGCCATTGGATAGACGTAGGATTGGATTCATAACCGGTTGCCGAAATACTCAACTCGCTGCCTACGCAGACGGTTGTGTTAGCGGCTGTGATAGTCGGCGTAGCATCCGTACAAGAGGAAGCAGAACATACTTTAACTGCGAAGAAAGAATAACACCAGTTACTGCTTCCGCAACTCAAAGTCCATTCTCCCGGTTCAATATCTTCTTTTGTATAGGCTTGTACCGTGGTGTTACTGGTAACTTCTACTTCTGCATCGTCTGATGTGCGTTTCAGTACCAAATGCTTTCCTGCATCCGAACTTGCTGCTTTTCCGTAGATATACAGTGTGGCCGTTGCTCCATCCGGCACCGTAAATTTCGGTTTATACGCACCGGTAGAAAGTCTCTTGGTTCCTGTCATTGATGTTCCGTCAACCGTCATCGTATATGTTCCCGTATTGCCGGTTCCGGTAGTAGTATTACTGAAGAAACCATCTCTATTATTGATAACACCATTGGCCGTAGCATCATCTGCATAAATGAACCAATAGTAGTTCTGACATTCACTCGGTTGGCTTACCGTCAATGCATAGACACGTTCGGCGTCGCCACAAGAGCTGGTAACCTTTACCTTATAATAATACGTACCCGCGGCAGGCGCGCTCGCGATAGTATAGGATGCGCTGTTTGCACCACTGATAATCGCTTCGCCATCTCCACCTGCATTGGTGCAAGTGTACCATTCCCAAGATGTAATAGTGGCGTTTGCAGTAGCGGTCAGCGTTACGCTGTTGCCGGCATATACCGTTGCTTTGTCCGCTGTGATGTTCGTTACTTCCGTTTCTTCCGTTACGCTCAACTCAACTTCTCTATAAGCAGAAGAAGATGCTTTCCCGGCTTTGCTGACTGTTACCGTTACAACGTATGTACCGGCCTGCGATTCGGTAGCTGACGAGCCTAAGTCAAACGTAGCGGTGTTCCCCAATTCGGTATCATTGCCTTTCTTCTTCCAGGAATAAGCGATAGACTCGCCAGCCGCCTCAATAGCCGTAGCGTTCGTCACTGTAGCATTCCAAGCTGCGATATCTGTACCCTCGCAAAGCGACTGATTGCTCAATGCCGGAATAACCGGAGTGGTACAAGGTGTAGCGGTCTGAATGGTAATAACCAATATACCGTAGAAGTCACCGTCTTGTGTGATAGATACATTACCGGTGAAGCCGCCTGATTTAGTAAATTCATGTTTTGCGTGGGTATCCTTGGTCGCACTGGATGTCCATTCTTCACCTCCTACGGACATCGTTTTACTTGCACTACCATTTCTTCCATAGAACGTAATGGACGAAGCCACTTTCGAACCAAGAGCCAAGGTATATGTGCTACCGCTTTGGAACTTAAAGCCTTGGATATACCTGTTAGAAGATGATCCTGTACTCCAGTTGCCTGACTTTGATAATTCTGTATCCGTCAAATTATTGGAATTATAGTACTGGCTTGCCGTGCTCGGGCCGGAACTCCAAGAAATCTCTGTATTATTCTCAATCGTACCACCTATATTGGTGAAGAACTGAGCTGTTCCGGTACTACCTCTGGTTAACGCACCGGTCGTAATGGTGATAGCACCATAGTAGATATCTTTGGTTGCCGGAGCGACATCTGCTGCTATTGTCACTACAATGTCGCCGGTCACTTGTGCTGCCGGCACTTGGAAAGCACCGGTAGATGCGTTCCATGTATAGCCTGTACCTACAGTAGCCGGTGAACCGCCGATAGTTACTGTAATCGTCGAAGGCAATACATAACCCGAACTTGCAGCGAAGACAGCGTCATACGCCACACCTTCTGTTGCTGCGCCTGCTCCTGTTGCGCCACTTGTAGCCGTCACATTCGTCAAACTATGTGTTACGCTGTATGTAGCTGCCGGAGCACTTGTCGTAAAGCTCGCTCCATCTAATGCCACCCAAGCGGATTTATGGTCAGCGTCGCAAACCGAGCGAACCCATGCGTAATAGGTGGTGCTGGCTGTCAAGCCGGTTATGGATTTGGTCTTGCTATCCGAAGTTGTTGTTGCTACAGTACTTGCCGTCGGTGCATCGCTGCTTGTCGAGTAGAAAATATCGTAACTTGCCGCATCGCCTGCATCAGTAATAGAGAATGTCGCTCCACTGCTTGTGATGCTTCCGGCAGTAAATGCCGTCGGTGCTGCAGGAGTAGTACAACATTGATATTCAACTGCAATGAACACGGCTCCGCTTGAAGCACCGTAAATATAATAAGTACCGGCTGTCACATCGTGCGTATCATATCCGTAACCGCCCGTCGTTGTTCCTACATTGACTGCCGTTTCACCTTCTTTCTTCAGTTTGCTTCGGTCGCCATAGCGATAATAGATAGTCAGCCTTCCCGCAGTTGGTATAATAAATTTTACACCACGACAAGTCGGCTCTGTCGAACCATTCAGTCCGTCGCCCTTCAAATACATGAACGAATTGAAGGATATACTATTAATCGTCTGAGCAGTATTGGTCTTTTGTTCAGGTGTACCGCCTGCATTTTCTGTCTTGGAAGGATCTCCTAATACCTCAAACTTGCCATTAGCAGACAGGCCTGCGCTGTAGCAGGACGTAGTGGATAGTGTTCCGCAACCGCCTGCTGTCATGTCTTGCACCGTATAACGCGTGTTACACTCCAATGCTGTTAGACTCGGGGATTCTGTTGTAAAAGTACATGTTACCTCGTCGCTGAATTCACATTGTCCGCCAGTTCCTTTATATCTTACCTTGAAGGTATATGTAGTTGAAGGAGTTAAACCGCTCGCAGTATATGTGGCGGCAGCTTCATCTTGCCAGTCAAATGTACCAGCACCGGTTGCGGAAACAAGAGCGATTTGGTAACCATTCGCCCCTGCGGATCCTCCGTCCCATGATAGCGTTGCACTATTTGTAGTTTTACTATCTACGCCCAATGCAGTCGGAGCAGCGGGAGGAGTGCATCCACTTGCTGCCGTCGTTCCCTTCAAAATAACATCTGTTCCTAAACGGAAAGTATTACTTCCATTGTAATATGGATAGAGACGGATATAGTAGGTACCCGGATTCATTGTTACCGGACTTGTGATACCTGTTAGAACAGAAGCTCCGCCTGTGGAGCCTTTTGGTACATCTGCCGTTGTTCCATAGCCATATACACTTGCTCCATCCGTCACTTCCCAACGGAAACTTGCGGGGTTGCTAACCGGCTGTACAACAAACTGTATATCGCACGGAGTGAAAGTATAACCGGCTTTAACTGTGAATGTGAATTGCAAGTAATTGGAAGAACTATACGAAGTTCCATTGTACACACTTATCTTACTAGTCATGGCCGGCTTAGAAGGATAGCATGTATTTGTTATTGCGGCGCTATTGCGATTGTCACTAAGCGTTAAAGTTCCACCAGCTGAAATGCTTGCTTCCAATGCCGTTGTATTGCTGGAGGTAGCAGAAGATACAAGGTCTGAACGGTCTGATGCGTTCGCCCCGGATGTTCCGACATTAATGGCGTAGGTTAATGTCGCATTACCGCAACTCGATATTGCACATGTAGTTTCGCCGGTAACGGTGATAACAATATCACCCGTGATATACGAACCCATTATCGTTACCATTCCTGTGGCTTGATTCCAGGTATACTCTGTTCCTTGCGTTTTGGTTGAACCACCGATAGTAACTGTTATCGATTCCGGAAGAGCGTAACCCGACGAAGCGGCAAAGCCTGCCGTGTAGTTTGTGCCATATGTCGCAGCATTAGCACCCGTTGCACCACTGCTTTTCGTTACTCCGCTCAAAGTGTGAGTTACGCTGTATTGGTTCACCGTCCAAACAGGGTAGAAAGTCTGAGCAGCATTAGTGGTATAACTGCCACCGAGAGCATGCGTCTGACTTCCTCCATTAGAAGTTGTCCAACCTGTTTGTGTATAACCCGTACGAGTGAATACCGCGCTATTCGGCAAAGTAAAATCGACACCACAAGTCTTCGTCTCGTTGGCCTTGCTTCCCGATCCGCCTGTCCCGGCATTATAACTAATCGTATAAGTCGGGGCGGAGTAAGTGGAATTATAAGTTATATTATCCCAATTGTTAACAACGATATAATCATTACTTGTAACCGCCAAATCGCCTGTTTGATTCCATTTGTCATCCCAATTTGGAGTAGTAGTAGTGTTTTTCAACCGCACAGCAATCATCTTTACGCCATTCCATTGTGGGATATCAGCATACATTCCGCAATCATCACTGATCAAGAAATTTGTCCAACCTCCACTACCTCCATCTCGGAAGTAATTGTACGCGAACTTTGCTCCGTCAGCATCCCAAACTCCGGGACTAAGATAAATTCTCTTCCTCGGATAAGTCACGCTTAATTCAGGTATTCCCACCTCTGCATTATTGCCTGCAGAACTATAATCCATTGCGAATGTGAAAGTACCACCTAAACCACTATTAATGTGCAAGTGACCTGCATTTTTAGTCATTTCCCAATTCGTCACATCCTCATTGATTGTTCCTGTATTGCCATAATAATCATCATCGCCTACTACCTCAAACTCATATGAAGTGCTGGCTGCGAGATTGACGGTGACGGTACCGGTTTGTGTATTACCGGTGCGGGTGAAGTTGTAAGAAGTTACTCCGCCGTTATAGCAATCCAATGTAAACACCTTTACTTTAAAACCCTCCGAGCCATCAGTTGCTGTAGCGGAGGCAGTTGAACATGTTGCGCCGGTAGACACTATACAACGATACTTACCGCTATGATCTTTGGTACAGTTAGTAATAACCAAGTTGGCCGCTGTTGCGCCACTAATCGTTCCTCCGTTAGCGACATCTGTCCAAGTACTGCCTAACAACTTTTGCCATTGATAGCCGGTTATGTTCGCCGCAGCTATCTCATTATCACTATCATCATATGCCGTAGCGGTTAGACTAATCGTTTCTCCGCCAAACCTATCCCATGTTCCGCTAACACCCACGCTATCCGGCGCAGTACAAGAAGCTGCTGTTACATCAGCTGTAAAACTATAGATATATGCTTCAGAGCCAGTCCCATCCAATACGTAATAGCCTGCAGGAAGGTCTTCCCACGTCACAGTCAAGCAACCTTTAGTAGTATAGCTCCAAGTCGTTTTATCTCCATTTGTTGTTACAACTGATGCCTGACCGCTTCCCCATGTGGAAGAAGAGTTTGTAGAACTAAATGACTTTTGAGTCTTAGTACCCCAATCTGAAGATGTTATAGCAGATAACGCTTTTGCAGATGAGAAGGAATACAACCGCATATATCTGGCACCAGTTGAATTAACGTTGTGCCTTATTGTGAGATCGGTTTCTCCATCAAACTTAAACACAATATACAATCGGCTAGCATCACATCGATATCCATATTTATTGGCTGTTGTACTGATAGCAACGGAATTAGCTGCTATTAATTTTGCCAATCCTCCGCCTACTAACCGAGTATCACCATTGGCTAAAGCAGCCAGTGCTACATTTGAGTCATCTTTTGTAGATGTTTTAAATTCAACTGTAGTACTCGCTCCCCACGCCATACCGATATTAGCCATGCTCATCACGAGTACGGCAAAAATCATGGCAACGTGCTTCCAGAGATGAGGCAAAAAGAGTTTATCTCTCGAAGTTGGCTCGACATTGGCTCGACATTGGCTCGATGTTGCATCTATTCCGAAAGAACCATTAAAGTTAAAGTAAACGTTTGTCATAGTATTGTGTGTTTTTATTATCAAAGTATTTGTGTTTTCCTTTTGGACTAGTTGGTTAACTGGTTAAATTTTTGTCGCTTATACGTGCGCATGTGCGTAACGCACACATACGTTGACATTTCGGCTGCAAAATTACTGCTTTTCGCGCGTATATGTGTGTAAATTTCTTCGTTTTATGTACAAATATTGCCATTTTGCCAAGTCAAGTTTGCAAAATACGTCATTTTGTTGTATAATCAGCACTTATACAACATATCCAAGCAAAAAAGACATTAGTTTAAGCATTCCAAAGACATAAACACAAATATATTTTTTTCGGAAATTATACGACAAAAATTTGCGCATGTGCAATTTTTGTCGTACCTTTGCGGCGAATTTGATGAGAAGAGTTTGGGGACATAGGACTATTGTAGCACTTCTGCTGATATGCGGAAGTGCATGTTGCGCCTACGCCAAAACAGCGAAAAATGACAGTATTCCGAAACGTCCGAACAAAGGAACGGTATGGATATACCGCGTGAGCGAATGGATAGACCATTACGTGATGAAAGATCTGGACACGGCTTACATCGGATTACCGGAACACAGCTGGCGCATAGCATACACAAACGGCATGGTGGGCGTGAACTCAACGCTGACATCATACTCCGAAACTCCGGTAATAGGCAATACCGGTATCATGCTGCTGAACAAGACCACTCCGAGTGTAGATTTGGGTTTCAATGTCGGTTTTCGCGGCTTCGGTTTCGGCTACAGCTGGGATGCCATCAACGCCTATGCACAGCGGCTTAGCTTCTCGTTAGGCAGCAAGTCTATCGGAATTGATTTTGCCATTCAGACAAGCAAGAACATCGCCACACAGGTTTTTATCGGGACTGCGGAATGGAAAGTGCCCAACAACAATGTAGTTATCACCAACGCCAATCTAAACGTATGGTACGCGCTGAACTCGGCGCACTACTCGCACCAGGCGGCTGTCAAACAATCGTATATTCAAAAGAAGACAGCAGGTTCGCTACTGTTACATGTAGCATATATGTCCAGCCAAGTAGCATTGAGCGATACGATGAAGATTCCCGACGCGAAGCGCCCGTTACTTCCGTCTCTGATGAACGGTTTGTCCGCCATCCGCACCCGGCAGATAGCAGCAGGTATTGGCTACGGCATCAACTATACGCCGAACAACGGCAAAGTGATACTTCATGCATCCGCCGCAGCACTTTTAGTAACGTACACCGTCAATCTGGCGTCTTTCTATATGCCCGACAGCATACGCGCCGAGATGCCGGACGAGGCGATGTTTAATATGCACCCTTCCTTCCCGGTCCACGTAACAGGTAATATGCGCGCCGCAATCAGTTGGGAAATCAACAAGTGGGTTCATTTGAACGCGTGGGCGACGGCAGAGAATATCCGTTTCAAGTCTTCCTGGACCGCTAATGACAATTACGTCAAACTGAGCAACTGGGACTGGAAAGTGCAAGTGGCAGTAGGCGTCCGACTCGGCGCAGGTTACAAACGACGCCAGCAAGTATTAGACCTCGAAGAACAATATCTCTTAGCGGAAGAGAATGAGATTTTGCGTCGAGCACGCAAGCACAAACAAGACTCCTTATTGGTAGCCCAAGCCGCAGAAATACAATCTATCCACGCGGAGAGCGATTCGATAGCCGCTCAGCAATTGAAGGATGCCCAAGAAGCTCTTAAGCAAGGTACCAAGCAATCTGCGAATCGCAAAAGGCGCATGCGCCATACCAAACTGCCGCAATGGATAACGGAGTATTTCTATTCTCCGCGTCCGTAGGCTATTCCTTCTCCTGCTCAATCAACTCATCGCCCGTAGCAATAATCGTAAACTCTACGCGTCTGTTCTTTGCGCGTCCTTCTTCCGTATCATTATCCGCGATAGGCTCGGATTCTCCCTTTCCTTCCGCTTCAATACGTTCTGCGGCCACTCCGCGCTTAATCAACTCATCGCGCACCGCATTTGCACGACCATCAGAAAGTATCTGATTGGCACGATCGGAACCAATATTATCCGTATGACCGGTAATGCGGATGGTTACTCCCGGATGGGCATTCATAAAATCAGCCAATTCATTCAATGCCTGTTCGGACTCCGGAAGGACAGTCGTTTTATTCAAAGCGAAGAAGAGATTATGCAAAACCACTTTTGTTCCTACCTTTACAGGTATAGATACAATCGGCGTATCCACCACCACAGGCTCCGGCTTGCGTTCGAGCGCCAAACGAACAGTCTCCGTAACACCTTCACCTGCGATGCTCGCTTCTTGCGTAGCAGGGAAATACTGCTCGTTGGAAGCAGTAAATGTATAGTCGCCATCTTTCGCACGATAACGCACTTTTCCTTTCGGTGCTTCTTTGACATATGTGCGATTCTTGGTCTTATCGTAGATGCTGAGACTAGCCGGTATAGGCTCGTCCGTCTTCAAGTCCGCAATATAGATATCGAAGTACGAGGGCAACGGCTTTGCAGGTTTGGGTTCATTCATCTGGAAGAGCACCGCGAACTTTGCACCCACTAATAGCGAATGTGCCGCTGTCTGAGCGGTAGCAAGACAACTATTGAGGCTAATCTCACGCGGCTGTGCCACATAAGCTATCGGCTCGTCTGCTTTCCCTTGCTGGTAATAGGGTTTGACGCAGCCGTTGATGCCATAGTCAGCAAAGAGACCTACGCGGTAAAGAATAGGTTTCTTTTTGTTCTTCTGATTGCGACTTGACGATGACTTGCCCTTGCCTTTCGCCGGTTTCTCGAAGAAAGGATTGAGTACCAGTCCCACTTCTGCCGAGACCTGGGCATTGAAAAATCCGGTCCATGTAGAAGATAACTTCTCGGTAGAGGTATAAGCATCATGTACCGGCACATCTTCCAACTCGCCGATAAGAGACGGATCAATCAGATATGTGGTAACCGTTGCCTTGGTCTGCGCACTTCGCACTACCGGCAATCCAAGACGCACACCCGCCAAGAAATAATAACGGTCAGCAAAGATAGCACCCGCCTGAATAGGCAGATTGATTTGCCCCATCAATTGCGTCTCTTTGAAGGATTGGAAATCGAAATACTCCGTCATATATTGTCCTTCCGGTAGTCCGACCGTATAAGACGTCTTCATCTGAAACGGCGTCACTTTCGCCATATCATTCACCATACCAAACTCCAAACCCGTATGTACGAGCAGTTTGCGATAACGCCACTCATAACCCACCTGCAACTTACCGCCCGCCAAACCGGATGACGTACCGATAGCGGATTTGTTGAGCAAAGCCGAATAGCCAATGCCCGCTTCGGTGGTCACGAAGTGCAGACTCTCGCGCTTCACATCCGCATGCAACGGCATGGCGAGGCAGAAAAGCCCCAATAGTATGATCTTATATTGTTTCATTGAACCGGTACAAATACTTTCTTATACTGCGTTTCTCCTTCATTCTCCACCGGCACCAGATACAAATCGTACGCCCCGAGACGAAGTATAAATCTCTTATTATCCCAATTTCTATTTTCTAATTCATCCAGGTCCGTAGGGATTGGCTCGGGTTCATAAACCGTAGCCGTAATCGAACCGATATTATTATAGTTCAAATCGATGAAATCCGTCCAGTCACCTTCCGTTTCGCGATAACGAAGCACCACATTGTATGTTCCCGCCTCCTGCTCCAATGGTCCGGAGAAAGCGCCCGTAAGCGTTTCGCCTGTTCCGATATGAACGGTCTTGACTGTGCTCTTTCCACGCGATAGAACACCCTGGTAGAAAGAGACTTGCAACTCACCATCAAATGCGGCACCGGTGTTTTTAATCGAATAATACAAGTTGGCATTCTCGCGTGGCACACTGTCGTTTCGGTCAAAATGAATCGTATCTGTCAGCGCCAAATGGTACTCCGGGTCATAGAGTTTGAAAAACAATTCTCCGGCAAAATCATGCCATGAGTCATTGGCGTCAGTCCGCCAGCATAGTTTCATCTTATACTGCGTATCCAATAGCAGATTAGGGTCAAACGCCTGTTGTAGTGCAGAACTTAATGTCTGGTTGTAACGGACAACGACACTATCCATTATTTCGTATTGCCCTCTACCAAAGGAACCTTTGTAAATACGGGCAGAGATGTCGCCCCGGAAAGTACCTCCGGTGTTTTTGACCTCAAACGAAACGGGAATGCCGGTCTTAGGTATAGAATCCGTATTCGTTCCTTCGGGGAAAGCGAGAGGGGAAATCAATGTCAGTTCGGGGGCCGCATCATTCGCCATGAAAGTTGCCTGTGAACCGTTCAAAACCAAAGTACGATAATAATCATCCTCCGTACACATCATCCGCATCCAGTCATAATCGGCATCTTTGTACACCGCACAGAGATGGTATGTACCGGAAGGTAGCGAATTGGGAATACTGATGTTAGTCAGGTTGGCTGCCGTTGTGCGATAATAACCGGCATTAAGCGAATAGTTGTCCGCTTGCTTGAGCACGGCAACCAATTGCGTTTCATCCTCATCGTACAGCGCTACGCCATACGAACCATTGAAGTTCGTAAGGCCGTAGTTCTGTAACTTTAATATAGAGGTTGAGAAAGTAGAAGTCCTGCTGAAGGATTCGGAACTGACGGTAAACTTCGTTGTGGCCATCTGCGGAATAGCCTTTGGTGTGCCGGTTTTAGCAGGTTGCAAGCCGATGAAGAAAGAAGTACCTTTGTTATATCCCTTGGTTGTACCACCTATTCCTTGCGACTTGCCCGGGTTAAGAGCAGTAAGCAGATAATATCCGTCATTTCCGCCACCCCATCCCCAGTTGATATGGAAATAGCCTCTGTTATCACATCCATCACAGACAAACGCATGTCCGCCTTCATCATTACTACCGCTTACAAGCACAGGTCTATTGGCAGCCAGTTCGCTGCAGATAATGGCATTCAGACTGTCCGTTGGATACATCACTTTTTGAATTCGCTGGTAATTAGCGTCATAGCCGAAATAAGTATTCAGCGCCTTAGGGACATCATTGGTGTACGCGCCGCTGGACTGCCCGTATCCCATATTAATAGATACACCGCAATGATACATCAGCGTAGCGACTGCGTCTTCCTGTTCGGCAGTACTGCCATTTCGGTAATTATCAATCATATCATCCCAACGGTAAGCGGTCTGGCCGAAATTAGCGGACAGAGTCCCTGTAGGTCCAACCGGCTCGGTACACACCCATAAATAAGAGTGCGAACCGTTACCTTGCAGCGGATGTTTGTGGAAATACATAATTTGCGCCATAGCAGTAGCCACACATCCGGTAACACATCGTCCGCCGGTTTCATTATACGCGGGCGCGTAGTTATTATAAGGAGCATTTTGATTCCATTTGCAGGTTAGAAGAGGCGAGACAGGGGAGAGGGCGGAGCGCTTTGCCGCAGGACCGCTGGCGTTGTAAGACCGTCCTTCGGACTGTAAGACTGCTTCGCTATAGGATAGTTCCTCCTCATAGCATTGGAGCCAGAAGCGCATAGCAGGCGATATGTTCTTCGGATCAAAAGCCCCATTATCTCCATAACCCAACACTTCCGGCAAACGCTCATCGGCACCAACGAGCACAAAACCATCCGCTGTATTGACAGCAAAATAGAGTGTAGCGGAATCGGCGATATACGACTGCCCTTCGGACTGTAGGACCGCTACGCTGTTGGACCGCTTTGCTGTAAGACCGCTGGCGCTGTTGGATATAAAGTCCGAGGCGATGCGCAGTGCGTCCGCCGGTGTACGCAGAGCGGCATTCATTCCCATTGCCGTTAACACGGCTACTATCCATATGATTTGCCTTTTCATACTTGTTTCTTTTTTATTTGTCAGATAGCCCGAAGCCAATCGGGCTATCCGTATGAACGATTACTTAATGAACAGTTTGCTATTAACAACTTGTCCGTTCGTCATCGTTGTGCGAAGCATATAAACGCCAATCGGAAGCGTGTTCTGACCTTCTCCTTGACGGAGCGTCTGAATTTTGCGCCCAAGTGCATCATATACCTCGATAAAGTCCACATCCGCATTAAGATTGATGATACCCGTCGGATTATCTTTCACGGTGATGAAGTAACGGTTGAACGAACAACCGGATACTTTCGCCACGGCATTGAATTCACCAATGGCAGCATCTGCCGGAATAGTATAATACTCATCAACCTGATATGGTAACTGGTTCGCGAACACCTCAACCGGTGCCATATCAGCCGTATCGGACGGATTAACCGTGAGGTAGAGATAGATTGTACTATCACAACCTGCCTCAGTTGAACCGGTGATATAATACGGTGTTCCAGCCGGATTCGGCTCTGTTAGTGTGTACGGACCGAATACGAATGACTCGCCTTCACAGATAGATTCGTAAACCGTCTCTGTTTTAGCAACATGAGTGGTCAGGGTAAGGGCAATCGTACTATCACAACCCAATCCCGTATTAGCAGCAAAACGGTAGTAAGTACTATCCTTACCGGCTATCGGCAGATCTTCCTTCGCGATAGAGAAGCCATAACCCTCGTAATCCACACCTTGACATGCATTATCTGCATACGGATATGTATCCGTGCAATTCATACGCACATTGTCGATGAGGAGGAACGGAGTCAAGCCGGAATACGGCACATTCTCATCATAGAAAGCAACACGGATATTCTGACCGGCATATTTGTCAAGCGGAATCGATTTGGTTGTATATACCGTATCAATATTCTTGATTTCGGTAGCATCTGCTTTCTTCCAAGTAGCTCCATTATCTGTAGAAATAGCAACAAACATGCGGTCATCCTTTGATGTGACAGATTGCCCGACATTGCCAGAACGACGGATATCGAAGCTCAGCGATGCTTGTCCTTCAATCGCATACTGCGGAGATACAAACCATTTATATTTATACTTCGGTGAAGACATGTGATATGAATGTAATTGTGCATAATCTCCTAAAGCACTGAGCCAGTTGGACAGCCAAACATTTCCGAGGTACACTGTCTTGCTCGGTATAAACGGCAATTCCAGTCCGTTGAATACATTTTCAATCTTTCCTTCGGAAACCATATTATCCCAACAAGTCAAAACAGCACGTTGGAGGTCTGTGGAATTGACAGGTTGCGACAAGTTGGTGAAGTTTTCATACAACGGCAACGGATTTACGCCACACTTGGAAACAAAGGTTTTGGAAGCAGACCAGTCGCTTTTGTGCGTGTCATCACATACGGCACGTACAGCCACTGTATATTCACTACCTTGCTCCAGATTTGCAAGTGTGTAGGGGTTCTCTGTCACATTCTCAATGACTTGGTCATTAAGTTTGATTTCCCATACCGTCTCAAGACCACCGGCATTCCAATTTACCACAGCGCTATTCTCTGTAATATTGGAAACTACCAAGCCTTCCGGCCGCATACAATCAGGCAACTTGGTCAATGTGACATACTTCACATAGATAGCATTATTGCCCGCATTCTTCAGCGCTAGAAGTTTGCCTGCTCCTTGATATTTATTCAGTGCTATTTCAAAGGTCTCCAATACGTAAGCGGTTCCATCTGTTACCGAGTTGGCATATTGAGTTGCTTCGCATAGTTTCACTTCCTCGAACGAAGACAAATCCCATGCATTGTCAAGCACTCCGATTGAAACACTGCTCTTATAACTTGTTCCATTAAACAGAGCGACTTTGACATTTACTTGGTTGAGCGGTGTTGTCAAGTTCGGAAGGATAGCGATACCATTTGAACCTAAATTCAGGCAGGTCCATTGCTCAGCATCCGTTCCGGCACTTACCATCTCCGGAGAACGATAATTTACCATAGTAACAGAAGCTCCTGTTATATCCCAACACTCAGGTGTGTCTGAGAAGGTTTCCGTATAAGGCAAATCTTCACCATAGCAGGATGTGCTAAAGTCAAATTCGTTCCAATCGGTCTCGCTCTCCTGGCAAATGGTACGTACATAGAAGCTATACTTGGTAGCCGGTGTTAAATTGGAAATAGTTATAGACGGTCCCTCGGTCAGGATACCTGCCGCCACTTTGTCTTCCGCATCAATCATAGCCGGATTACCCAAATCAGCATACTTGGACACTATATATTCAAAGTTCTTGCACTTACCGCCATACCATTGGAGGCCTATTTCTTCAGCGCTACGGCTTGTAAATTCAATAGCCGAAGGTGCGGTACACAGATATTCTGTTACCTCGACACTATCAATGGCAAGCGGTTTGTTGGCGCGTCCTACCTTATCATTGGTCCAATAGAATGCCAATGCATATGCGCCTGCTTCTTGAATATCAATAATTGCACTCTTCCATTCCCAATCGTTTACATGATTGGTCATGCCCATCAATGCATAACAGTTGTTTGCATCAGCAACGGCAGTTCCTTTACGTACACCACCTGAAATCAAGTTGGCATTATCAGCGATATACGATGCACCAGCCGGTATCAATTGAAGATAAGCAACGTCCTTGTCGTTTTGTTTGTTACCGGAATTTTTCACTTTGAAACGGAACAGGTAAGTTCCTTTTTCCAAACTTACATTGCGAGTAGCCCATGCATTTGATGCCGTCAAACGATAACCATAATCTGTTCCGTTCTCCGTAATGAACAATGCCTTATTACCTGTAGCATCACAAGAGGCAGCATTGCCCAAAATAAAGCTATTCGCATACGTAGCGCCTTGCGCATTTTTGGCATTCATAAATTGCCATTGTGCATTATCCGCATCATCTTCAAATCCTGTGATATACGGAATGGCAGCAGGTGTTGAGATAGTAGATATGGTCATTGGCCCAACCCATACGTCACCACTTGCAGTAGAGCGAACATAGATGTCGTATTCTGTATTTGCCGCAAGGCTGCTAATAGTTACAATAGTAGTATCTACATTTATCAGCATTGCGTCAGCCAAATCCCCACCGGCTGCGACATAAGCTACTTGCCATGCATCAACATCCGGCGTAGGCTCAGCAAATGAGAATTTGACACTCTCCTCGGTTACTGAAATCGGGGTAACATGCTCAACCGGCAACAAAGCATTCACATCCGTTGTGAAGACTATGTTATCTATCAGAATGCCACCTGAATTGTTTGCATCAGATACATTTGCAGAGAAACGCAAATAGCGATAATCTTCTGCTGTAGTAAAGTAATCTTTAATGCGAATATATTCTTTATGCCATTCCTTGGAAACATTATTGATGGTCAGGAGATATTTTACTTTCTCATCATCAGTTGTCTGGTTGGCAGCATTATCCGCAACAGCATCAATACGCAGATTGACTTCTTGACTATTATTAGATGTGTATGATGCCACATCAAAATATACAAGAAGGTCTTTCACATTAGTTTCGAATTTTGGAGTAATAGCGGCACCTTTTCCTGTAGCATGACTACTTCCGTTATAACTATGGTAATAGTAAACATATAGTCCGTTATTACCTTCGTATGCATAGGTTGTTGTACTATTATTGGTTCTAACTTCACCTACTCCATGAGTATCACCTCCATCCAACACAAGACTGGTCCAACAATCCGGAGCTGCATTGGATGCGTAGTTCTCAAAACCATCCGCATATGGCAGTCCTTTTTCCAGTGCACATTGCGTGGTGAATTGGCAATATGAACTCCAACGGCTATAATCATTTTCTCCGCACTCTGTACGAACAAATGCATAATAGGTTTGAACTTCTGCCAGACCGCGCACTATTACTACGGAATCATTAGCCGTTGCTTCCGCGACCGGAGTGTCCGTATCCGGATTAGCCTTGGCACTGGTGAATAAGCGAACACGCTGCAGAGCAGTTTTGTTACTTGATTCCCAAATGATTTTCGCGGTATCCGAACCGATTTCAGCCGCCGGCACTTGTACATTGGTTGGTTTCGGACAAGTCGGAATATAATCAATTACCACATTGTCGATATAAAGAGTTGTAGCAGATGTCGCTGCAGTGCTTGTTCTTACCCTATCGAGCGGATGGAGTCCAATATAACCACCATAATTGCCATTTTTACCCGGATATGAGTCAAATGTGTACTTCACTTCATATACTGCAGCACGATCATCGAGACTTTCAGTGAACAATGCTCTAAATGTTGAAACATCATCCGGATCGGTCATTACACCTACCTCATAATTATCAACATAATCGGCAGAGGTACTTGAAGTATATACATCCATGCTCAATTGAAGAGTACGCAAATCATTTGTGTTGAGTTCGGGGAATACAAAGTAATTATCATGGGCTTTTGTAACCTGTCTGAAATACAGCATTTTGCTACCATTCTTTGTATTTATATATGAGTGATCAGCATCTTGTCCAGGTATATACGAACACTCCGGAATATTTCCTGCACCTGTATAATCATATTTTTCGAAATCCTCCGAATATGGGAATCGCATAGGAGCACAAAGGGTTCGGAATGTCTTTTCGGGACTCCATTCACCTAAGCGTCCTTCGGCTTCATATACAGGCTGTACGTAAACATAATATGTAGTAGTACTTAGCAAATCGCCATTTTCAAAAATCTTATTGGTTGTCGTTAATTGTCCGTCAAACACATTTGCCGTTGCTGCATCCGGATTTTCCAATGCCATTGTGCTGACTTTCAAATTCCATGCGGTTTCATTAAGATTATTGACATTGCCTTTCCCCCAACTGATTGTGGCACTTGTGGCCGTAAGGTCCTTTATCTCAATGGATGTGATGCGACCATACTGAGGCGTTTCTTCTATAACGACATCATCAAAGAAGAAGTAACCGCCGCTTGTTCCTTGTTTCAATTTATCATATTGCGCCCGGATTGCAATTCGGTCTCCATTCTCATATTGCGTATAAGAACTGAAATTGACAACGTACGGATCCCATAAATTATAATCCGCCAAACGGAACTTTTCATAATGATCAACAGGGATAAAGGTTGTGCCATCTGCTTTCAACACACCAATATCTGCAGAGCAATATTTAGCTAATGCATCCGTACTATACGGGGTTACATTCATGGATATTTGCAGCGTATTGATTGGTTTGTCAAATTCCGGGAATACCAACATGGGGGTAGTAACGGAAGATGTATAGTTCAAACCCGCCAACTGCCCTGTTTTTTCTGCGGCATGAGACAAACCGTTTCCATATACTCGTGCATTGGCAGTTTGAGTAAAGCAAGGTGTCAACGTGTTGGCATCAGCTTTATAACCTTCCCAATCCTCAACAAATGGCAGCGACCATTTATCACAATTGGTATAGAACGAAGCTGTTCCCCATAAACCTCTTTCTTCTCCACGCACTGAACGGACAAATATAAAATACTGTGTGGAATGGGTAAGTCCGGTTAGTGTTGCGTTCTTCTCAGTGAGCGTATTTTCCCATATTGCATCATCAATAGCAGCATCATCAGGAATCTGATCAAACACGCGGACTTGCCACTGCGTAGCACTGCTGTTTTCATCCCATGAGAAAGATGCACTTGTTGTGGTGATACTTGCCGGGTCTACAATCACATTTGTTACGGGCAGAAGATCCGTATTAAGCGTGATAGATAAATTGTCCAAGTATGTCGTATTACTCTTATTGTAATTCTGGTAGAATACTATGTATTTGCCATTGCCCGAATAACTTGACATATCTACAATAACCCGTTGTGGAACTTTACTTGCACTGAAGCGGATTTTCTGCACTTCTGTGACATTGGTAAACTTATTGGTTTTGTTAATATCATCAAGACTATTGATTACGCCGATTCGCAATTCTCCATAATAAGGATCTTCTCCCGTAGCGGCGATATTCGTTGTACCATTAGCATAGCCATAGAACGAAATTACAACGTCTTTTACGTCTGCATTTAACAATTCCGGCATAATAGCATATGGATATTGACCACTTGCTGAGGCACTGTTATTGATGTTCAGATAAGGATCGCCTTGATCTACCGGTTTATTATTCCAAGGGAAATTTGCATTCGTGTACAAATAAGGCACATAAGATGATGTTGTCCATGTATCCGTATATGTAAAACCTAATTTCCAGTTTTTCGGTCCTCGGTTGACATTCGCACCCGTTGTTTCACCGGAGAAATCGGTAAAATACGGGACTTCAATACCGGTACGTGTAGTAAATGAATATGCAGTGGCATTCCATACATCTCCGCAAACCGGTGACACATATACATAATAGGTAGTACCGATTGCCAGACCTGTAGCATTATACGATTTAACATTCACCGTCGTATTCAGAACATCGCCGTCCGCTACACTCGGGTCAATCTCCGTAGTGGATATTTTCAGTTTCCAACTTGTAGTACTGCTGTTGTCCACCCATGATATGCCAGCACTGGTAGCACCGGCGTCTGCGGAAATTCCTAATACTTCGTTACAATCCTTAGTGTCATCAATTATAATATCATCTATATATATAGTAGGAGTAGCAGTTGTTAATGGCTCAATATATAGTGCAATATAGCGTGCACTTCCTGTATATGCAGCAAGATTGACCGAATATTTTGTCCATTCTCCAGAACCGGGAACTTCCACACTACTTATCTTAGTAATATTAGCACCTAATTGTTGTCCTGCTGCAATTTCATTAGATTGTGTTTGAGCTGCACCGATTGCAATTGTCTGTGTGCCATTGGTGGACTTTGCCCAGAACGAAATCGTCATATCCTTCAAAGCCTTGGGCATTGCCGGTAACATAGCTATGGAGATATAACCTCCCGATGACCCCTGTCCACGCAATAAAAGAGAAGCATTTACATAAGGAGTCTGCTCATGATTCTCCACTTTAGTTACATAAGGACGGAAAGAGTTGTTAACATACTGTTTGTCATAATTGGCATTTGCCGGCAAATTAAGACGGTCATCCATTACCCAACCCTCAGGAATTGCATCCGCTGTGTTGGTGTACATATCTGATGCCATACGATCAAAATGCTCGGAGTACGGATAACCGATTTCCTTACCCGTTGTAAACTCCACTGCGCTAGTCCATTCGCCGGATCCACAACCTGCTTGCAGATATACATAGTAGGTTGTATTCGGCAACAAACTTGCCAAGGTATATGGATTGGCAGAGATAGCTCCTGCAAACTCTCCTTGCGCAGCATCCGGTTCTATATCCTCCGGGTCGCTGAGCGGCTTGGTAGATACTACCAGATTCCATTCTGTTTCGTTACCGGTTTTCGTCCATGACAACTTAGCAGTATTTGGTGTTATCTCTGAAAACTGTAAAAACATCGGCTTGGGGCAGGATGATGCAGCCTCAATACGGATATTATCAATAAAGAGACGGTTTTCTTTATCAGCGTTTCCCGCACGGAAAGCGATATACTTACCCACTCCTGTGTATCCTTTGAGACTGACAATGATATTCTCCCATGTACGGGCTTTAGGCAGATTGAATGTTGCAACCTCTGTAAAAGATTCAGCCGACTGCTCGGTAGCCACACCTATAGTTATGGTACGAGCGTACGTGTTCCCACTCTCTTGTGCCGCAGCCATAAACGATACTTGGTAATTTTTAGCATCACCTTTCAGTTCCGGCAAGAACAGATAGTTGTTATTGCCTTTGGTGCCCACGAACTTAAACGAGCGTGTGCTATTATACGGATATTCAGCAGAAACAGCAGCACTACCGTTCTTGATAATTGCGTAACAACCGGACAAACCCTCCTCAAAATCCTCGTAGAATGGCGCACTGATAGCCGCGCATGGTGTTTTAAAACTCAATTCCGCCCAAGGCGACACATCACCGTCACTACAATCATACTGGACATAGAGGTAATACTGCGTGTTTGGCATGAGACCACTCAACTCATAGAACTCATCCGTTATATTCCACCCCACCTTATCAACAATATCACCTTCTGCATCGGAAGGATTGGCAAGCTGTGTTGTGCTCACCTTCACATTGTACTGACTGAATTTCACGCTGTTGCATACATTCCACCAAAGCGTTACGCTTGTTGTGGTAAGATCCTCATAGCGCAAGCCAGTCGGTGCTGCAGATGCCTCCGTTTTGTTTTCTACAGCAAGACGAAAGACGCGTGTTTCTGCACCGCTCAGATAAGCTCCTGCAATTGCTATCTGTACATTTGCCAATCCGTCAGGAAGGACATCCTTCCATTCTGACTGGCCATCTGTCGCAGCGTCAAATGTAGTCAATACAGACCAATTGTCGCTCAACGATGCACGATACAACACTTCCAATTTGTTCACATTGGTTCCATTCGCAGTGTTCGAATAAGTGATAGCCACAGAAGGCTTGTTATCCAAGTCGCTGAGACTAAGTAGCGGAGAGAACAAGGTATCCACGCCGTTCTGTACCAGCGCTTCGAACTTAGCGTTGCCGTCACTGAATTTCCAGTAACTGCCCGCTGCTGTCCAAGCGCTTGGCATACCACTTGCGAAACTCTCGTCTAACACAGATTTCTGTGCCCATGCCGTTGATATGCCCATTACGATGAACATTGTACTCAACAGCCAACGTGTAAATAATCGTTTCATAAGTTTGTTGTTTTGTTGTTAATAAATAAATTGACTAATACGTATAGTATTTGTTATTGGTGATTTATGATTTGTCCCTGGGCATTGTAGATGGCATCGCCAACAATGATGACCAGCCGTCCGTCACGTAACATTTTCTGCCGAATTGTTTGAGGTGTCATTGAGGCGGGAGCCGGCACTATATATGCACAAGTACGCAGACTGCGTTCCTCGTCGGGTTGCTTAAGTTCGACGCTATACTCATCTCCCGGCTTCAACTTATCCGGCTCATACAGATACGGCTCTGTTGCACCCTCAATAGCCACATTATTGCGATACCATTGGAACTCGCGGAAATCATATCCGCTATTGTATTCCGAATTGAGAATACCGAGCACGTCATCCCAGCGCTGTTGTATGAGTGACGCCGGATAATATACCATTAATTCGCCTTCCACATCCGCCGTACCATTTGACTCGCTGCCAAACGTAATCGCAAATGCATAATAGCCCGGTTTTACACCTGCCGGCATCATCACCTCAATGGTGTTATCCGCACCTCCGCGCAGGCTGTCCGACTGCGGAACAAAACCAACGGCAAAGCCCGCTTCATCAAATCGCAAGGTATAATAATTCGGCGTTCCTTTGCGTGCGTGCGTTTCTATAACAAAAGAGGCATCCTCGGGACAAGGATTCTCTATAGATACTATTTCTATTACCAATGGCTGCACAACCGTCAATCGCAACAACACAATACTATCGCAGCCGGATTGGCTGGCAAAGGTCTCTGTATAAACGCCCGATTGGGTAAGCCGCTGCGTTCCCAACATATAGGTTTCTCCCTCCGGGATGGTTGCTTCTATCGTATCGCGGATGGCATCCACATAGCGCAGATAAATGATATGCGTGCTGTCACATCCCGCGCGGTTAAAGTCCTTATCCACGATAACCGCATCCGACTGGTAATACTTGCCGTTATGACTGAACAGGTCTCCTTCACATTTCTGGATGGTTTCTTCTACTGTATCCGGTCCCACAGCGGGTACATGGATATATATATGCTGGACACTATCGCAAAGGCCGACACCGGCATGCAGTTGGAAATGATAGTCCGCCTCATTGTCCGGCAAGCGGAACGAAGGCGCCCAGCGTTTCTCTGGTGTATCCAATCCTTCAGGTATCAATCCGTCAAAATCCCATAACAGATATTCCGGTGGGAAAGGTGTCTCTATCTGCTCGCCTGTTGTCCAATTGCGCGTGCGGATATGACTCTTGTTGGTAAATGTAATCCAATTGCCGCAATCGCGTTGCTCCAGTTTATATGTTGCCTCCGGTATTGGAAAACGTGGTATGGCATTTGCTGTCAACGTGAATCCGCAATTCGGATTGGACTTATATGTGATATCCACCGCGTAATCCCGTGTATCGCGGTAATCCACTTTGTATATACGGTCGTGACTCAGTGTCTCACTCGGCATATCCAATCGGTACCAGCGATAATTGAAGCCTTCCGGCGCGATAAACTCATTCGTTGGTGTCCAACCGCATTGAATACCCTGCAGCTTCCCCGTAGAGCAAGTTAATGTGAAATAGGCGTAGCCGTAATGAATCTCTGCAGTACAACCATAAACTGTAATTTTTGCTTTTACATGTTTCCCATCAAACTCGGCAAGATTCAAACCAAGTGTGGTCCAATCGCGCCAACAAACATCTTGATCTGTTTCCTGAAGTGGATTCATCGGTACACGATACCATCCCTCTCCAGTTGTTTGAGCGGCTAAATCCACAGTTGTACAATTACTAAGAGGAAGACCTGTTTGAACATCAATAATATCAATTGTCAAACGAGGACGTTGTTCTTCACTATGACCGGATGACTGGAGTACTAATGCATACTGCAACATCAGCACACTTGCTTCTTTGGCATCAACCACAAAATCATATTCTACTCTTGCCACATGTGCCCACTCTTCCCAACTACCGATTCGTACCGAAGCCAATGCTCCCTCCGGAACAGTCTTAAGAGGAGGAACAGGATTTCCGTCTGAATCCACACTATTGTTAGTTCGCGTGTCATATTCGTCCGGATTATAGTGTATTGTATGACGACTCCACATAGATAAGAACCCATAATCGATTTTACCCGGTTGAAGCAAAGTTTCGTTATCACGATAATTGGCGGCTGTTGTTTCTGAATAATAGCAACGATCGTTTGTCAAATCCAGATAATCAAAACATCTTGAATCATGGATAAAAGCTGTCGGGAAATTATACCAAACGCTGGTATCCCCTTCGCATACGACTTGAATCTGGATATCATACACACCTTCCTGCAATGAAGCACTAAAGGTTTGCAGATTGATTCCATTCCATATTGTTGCTTTATTTTCCCCCATACGATGCATCCGGATATTGAAACTCTCTCCGGAGGAAGTCCAACTCAGCGTGGCTATCTGACTCATCATATCTACGCCCATATTAGTTGGTTCCCCACAATTGTTGCGGCATAATTGGATATTATCCACACAAGGACCAGGTTGAACCAATTGCGCTGTACTACTTGTTACAAATATATATACCAACCGATGGGGCGTTCCATCTGAATAAATCGTGTCAACAGTATGTGCCCAAACCGAACTTCCCGTTAACAAAGGATAGTTGTCGAATCGTAAAAGGTTTTCCGAAATCCACTTGGCTGCATTATAGTTATTATTAAGCAAACATTCCATTTTTGCATAATCACTCTCAGGGATCCATGCTACTAACATTGCTGCACGCGCAGAATCGCCACCGCATATCCAATCAAATGCCAAATCATAACGACCTTCTTCCAATTGCAGTTCGCGCCAAGCTATTACAACGCGTGATGCTTTATTCGCATAAGTTGCCGTTGCACCTCCATCGGATGATATGTACATCGATTTTTGCCCCAATGAAGCTGTCGCGCCACCAATATACCAATAGTTGGGCCAACTATATCCGGATTCTATCGGAGTGTTTAAATTCCATTTTTCATTCTCTGCCGCATCTTCAAAATCACAGTAATAACTATGCGGCAACTGGGCTGCCAGTCTTCCGGCAACCATTACCATCATCCATATATAAAATAAACGTTTCATTATGCTTTCGACTATCATTCGGTTTTGTCTCAGTTGTCTCTCGGTTGTCTCTCGGTCAGCACGAATCCGCGGGCATCATATTCTACCCCATTGCATATAATCCGCAGTTGTCCCTCACGCAATATCTTGCGCGCTTTTCTTTCTCCGTCTGCATTCTCTATACCCTGCGTACGGGCGACCTCGGCCGGCGTGAACGGACATACCCATGCCTCGCTACCATCCGCCATCGTCACACGCACACTATATTCGGTATCCATATTCATATCCGGATCGTAATAATACGATTGCGTAGCGCCCTCTATCGCCACACCATCCTGATACCATTGATAGGAAAGGAAAGTCAAGCCGCCATTATAGTCCGGCGAAAGGAAGGAAAGCATATCCGTCCAGTGGAGTTCTATCAGATTGCTCGCCAAACTGATACCATATTGCAGCGTATCTGTCCATGCCGTCTCGCACCACGGCATATAGAATTGTACTACAGCCTGATGCACTCCGACATCATTATTGGAGAGTTGCAGTGCCACCTCTTCACTCTCGCTATGCAGCCACTCACTCAAAACCACATCGCCATTAACGCGGATTTGCATACTATCCGCAAAAAGTGCATTCTCCACAGCAAAGAGAAGCGGTTGGTCAGCACAAAGTTGATGTTCGCGCAACGACACACGAGGAGTTGATGCCTGGAACAAACGCAAGGTCACGACGCTGTCACATCCCGTCTCCCTGCTCATAAAAAGACCTGTATAGACACCCGGCGCAGAGATAACACGTCCGCCGAAAGTATAGGTACTCCCTATACATATTGTATCATATGCTGTCACTTCGCGCGGCTCATGCACCTGGAGATGGAAGAGCACTACACTATCGCAACCCGTAATTGCCGAGGTAAGACTATCAGCATATACTCCGGTATCCGAGTACTTGTCATGCGAGCCTTCCGGAAAGACAACTGACTCGCCGCGACATACCGAATCATACAAATGTGTTTCTATCGGTCCGATTGACGGTATTTCAAACTCGTACCATGCCGTATCGGCATATAACTTTTGATTCACATATATCCCCGTCCATACACCAAACCGCACCAAACCACCTTCATCCGGCACCGTGGTATATACGCCATCCTCATCATAGCCAATCGGCATATCCGTTCCATCTTCTGTAATAAGATAGCATTTCTCCAATTGTTTGTCATAGCGATGCTCTATCTCCCCATTCTGCTGATTAATCAGCACAACATGACATTTATTCCACCAACGATAGCCGTTCACACAGTTTTTCGGTTCCCATCTCCAGTCCAGTTCTGCTTTCGTATTATGCGGTTTGGCACTGGCGTCAAACCAATACCCGCATTCTGCATTCGTCGGGTACGTCACATGGCATAGGTAGGTATTCGTATCCGCTTCCTGAACATAGAAGAACCTGTCTTGCGACAAAGTATCTTTGAATTGGAGATCCGTCCTGTTAAACCAGGCATAATCAAATCCCTCCGGAGCGGTGAACATACGCGTTGTGGAGCCTTCGCCCCAAGGCAAACCATCCACATCTGACCGCGAGCAATTGAGCATGAAATAAGCGTAACCGAAGTGCCCGCCTTGGTCGCAGTCATAGGAAGTTAATTTAATGGTCAGTGTTTGCCCCACATAGTTCTCCATACTCACACCTATCGTTTTCCATTCCTGCCAGTTAATCAAATGACTGTTGTTATTGCTACCCTTCGGGTCACTCCATGTCAACTGATGCCAGATAGCTTGCACTTCAGGATCTTGCCATTCCTGACTAGTCGGAGCATGGAAATCCACACTCGCGCATTTCGTATCGATAGGATTACCCTCTTCATCCAGTACATCCAATGTAAACCTGGGCTGTTCGTCTGCACCGTGATCCGGATTCTCCAAGACCATCGCATAATGAATCAACAGTACTGCCATCGATTGCGATTCAACGGTATAATGAAAAGTCATCGACTCATATTCACTACCCGTATTCCAGTTGCCTAACCGTACCGAACCAAATTCTCCCGTCGGCACTGTTTTCAGACAAGCTACGGTATCATTGCCTTGCTTAATCACCGTACGCGGATCTACTTCCGTCAAGTCAAAATGCGTGGTATGGCGGCTACGTACATCCTGCGGACCATAATCGACACGATCCGTTCCTTTTATTTCCTTGCCCGTTCGATGCTGCCATTTTCCATATTCGAATTCCGCATTATACATATTCAGCGCATCAAAGCAATCCGTCTCGTATAGATATACCGTCGGGAAAACCGTATAGACAGTCTTATCCTCGCCGTTCTTGCCGCAAATCCAGAATTCATACGCTCCGTACTCCACATCGGACAAAGTTACCGTATTTCCCGTAACAGGCAATGTTTCAAACTCATCATCCGTTTTTTTCCGGTACATCACTTCATATTCCTCCGCCTGGCCTTCCCAACTGACCACAGATGTGCCTAATGATGTAGTTACATGTATATTTGTAGGATAATCGTTCGGAGAAGCCTTTGCTAACTGGAGATTATCTATTGCCACTGTTGTAAGGCTGTCTTTTTTCGTCACATCGGTATTTACCCATACAAACAGCAGACGTGTAGTTGTTTTGTTCGCTTGCGCCACGGGTATAGAAACTCGTGCTTGTACATGCCGCCAAGCATCTCCGTCGTTCAAGCTGGTATTATTGCCCATCAGTTGAACCGAACTACTAACCCAATCCGGCTCTACACTATTACCCAAACTTTTCAATCCACTGGTAGGACGGTTCGCATATACAATCTTCAGGTATCCTTTCGTCTTGTTACCCAACCCACACCAATCGTAAGCAATATCATAATCTCCGGCCTCCAATGTAATATCGCGGTATGCCAAGAGTACATTATTAGTCGCCGCATAGGTGTTCGTCAAACCGCCATCATGGGATACATAAAGCGATTTTCTACCTGTGTAAGCAGTCGCTTCTCCGATAATCCACCTGTTAGTAGTGGAAATTTGGTCTATGGCCGGATTAAGTACCCAGTTGGCATTCTCCGTGTCATTTTCAAAATCACACAGATAAGGCAGATCCGCCATTGTAATGGCGGCGCCGTAGATGTCATTAACAAATGCCAGATGACCAAGTACAAACAGCAATATGTATATCGGCTTTCTCATTAATCGTTCAAACATTTACATCCGTGCGGTTCTGCCAACGGAAGCAAAACCGTCAGGCGTGCTCCAACCAACAAGGGTAAATAGCAATCCGACGTGCCGGCAAAACTATATTCTGCAAAAACACCTGCGTAGTACCGCGGTTGCGCTATTCGGCTGTTGGTATGCCTGGTGGTTATATAAAAGCAATAACCCATCTCCGCACATGCTCTTATATTCCACTCCATTGCCCTTTTCTGCGCAGCAGTTTTATATGGTTCATCAGCCACAATACCATGGCCGACAACATTGGTCCATTCCTCCATAAAACGATCATACTTAGCGGACATCGAATAAGCGCCAATCTCTCTTGACATACCCCATATATCCATATTCGCTTTAATACCTGCTAAAAAATAAAAACGCTTTATCTCCGCGCCGAGCATCAACGGAATATGAATGCCCGCATGTTGCAATGAAGTGCGGCGGGAAGACCATGTATGGCGCCCCATATATGGCTCACCGGTGTCATCTATATCTGCTGCAAATACATTATTTATCGGATAGAGATTATTAACCGTATTCCGGTATTCGGCACCAATCCCCAAATCTAATAAAAAAGCCTTGTATGCAAACCGATAGCCAAAACCTATTCCCGGAGCAAAACCATTCGAATTGCGCAATGCTTCAGATTTGCCGCTACCAATCATCGCCTGTGCGTCCGCCAGCGTTATTTCTTTTAATTCAGGCGCACTCGCACTCGCTCTCGCAAAGTCGCGCGCGTACGAAAAATCAACATTGAAACGCAGATAATGACGGGCAGAAAGACTTGGAAGAAAAAAGCACAAAACACACACCGATAAGAGCCTTCTTATCTCCATCATTTCCCTCCTCACGGGTGTATTTTGCGTATTGCACAACATAATGTTGTATATAAACAAAAACCAACCGGTATAGCACACGCTATCCGATTGGTTAAAAAAACACGAACAAGCAGAGTATGAAACAAAGTCGGCAAACTTATCTGCAATACCCTGCCTGTCCATGTTATACACGGATAGCAGGGATACATCATTTTGCAGATTTGATAAACTAAGCTTGCCGACTTTGTTTCAAACGACGTACACCGCTGGTGCTATGTTCTAAAAAGTGTGCAAATTTACAATATTCTTAGATTTTACGCAACAATTTGACAATAAAAGTGCTGAATTATTTCATTTTGTAAACTATACTTTACATTTTAAAAACAGAATGATAGAACACAAAATATTTTATTTGACAACAAAAAAAGAGCCGCTCACTCGAGTAACCAGAGGTAGGAACACATGGTCTTTTTGCCGTTCGGCGAAGCTTTCAATATTTAGTGTTAATGCACAAAAAGTGTATATATACTACGTATATATACAGAAAGCGTGAGGTTAGTGCGAAAAACGGCTGAATATCCTATGGGTATCCTATGGATATGTTATGGGTATCTTATGGTTTAGTCTCGATATTGTCTCGATAACGACTCGATATTGGCTCGATATTGGCTCGAGGGACTTTTGAAAAAAAGCGACCATTAAGGTCGCCTTTCCATAATATATACTTACTATATATATCTAATCTATTACGTGTGCGCGCGTTAGAGGCTTGCTTCGTAAGCCGCAGCGTCCATGAGTTTGTCCAGTTCAGCAGCATCCTTAACAGCGATGCGGATAATCCATCCTTTGCCATACGGGTCGTTGTTGACCAACTCCGGCTGTGCGTCCAACTCTTCGTTCAACTCCAGCACTTCACCCGTAACAGGCATATTGAGGTCACTCACCGTCTTAACGGCTTCTACAGAACCGAACACCTCACCTTGACCAACGGTTTCTCCCACCGTAGGAACATCGATGAACACAATCTCTCCTAGCTCCGACTGCGCATAATCCGTGATGCCGACAAAAGCCTCATCACCCTCTACGCGAATCCACTCATGCTCGCTGGTATAGCGAATATCTTTCGGAAAATTCATAGAATCTTATTGGTTATTGCTAATTGGTGAATGGTAATTTAACGAACAGGAGTCCCCGGGATCTGGTCACCCAGCGTAGACATTGCGCAGCGGAAACCGATCTTCGACGAAGCCTTGTCTTGATCCAAGTAACGACGCGTAGATGGGTTGAGCCAGTAGATACGGTCTGCCCAAGAGCCACCTTTGTAAACACGGCTCTTCTTGGTGATACGCGGAGCGAGGATATCCGTTGGGTCAGTCTTGAGAGACTCGAGGTTCTCCATACCTACTGTATCCAGCGGATAGTCGGTCTCAAACAGACTTGCGAAATCGCCATCGAAGACATCACGCTTATCGTCCTCTTTACCCCAACTCATCTTGATGCAACCTACGGAATCCATCTGGAACTTGCCATTCTCATCCAATACCGGGTGGCTGTAGATATTACCACGATAGGAGTTGTATTCGGTAGCCTCTTGATAAGTGGTCTCACGATATACATCCATTACCCACTCGTTAACGTTTCCGGCCATGTTATAAAGACCGAAGTCATTCGGAGCGAACTCATCAACCGGGTTCGTGATAACGCGGCGATCGTTCAGCGCACCGCTGACACCCATCATATCACCACGACCGCGGACGAAGTTAGCCTGCATCATACCGAGGTCACGTTTCGACATATCACGTGGGTGATAACCGCTCCACGGATAGATCTTACCCTCAATGGTCAAACCGTCTTCACCTGCTACCGGAGCATAAGCGGCGAACTCCCACTCAGCCTCTGTCGGCAGACGATAACCGGTAACGAAGATACCATCGGCGATGTTCACCTTGCGGTCAGCACCGTAGCTGTCTTTCTTCGGTTTCTTACCATAATCAGGAATATAGCTCTCATCCATCAGATATTTATCGGTATTGAATACAAACTTATCACGAATCCACTCGTAGCTCGGGCGATACATCGTAACCGTCTGCGTAGGATCTTCGGGGCTAACCTCTTCGTATGCGAACATCTCATAACCGGTCTGTTGCTCCCATTCATCCTTGATACCCTCATCATCGGTCGGCTGAAGATCAGCAAACGGAGGAATAACGATTGCGCCGGCGTTGATCAATGCCATCTCGTTAACACGGTCCGTACGCCATTGGCAATAAGCCATAGCCTGTTCCCAAGTCACACCAACGATAGGATAGAACGAGAATGCCGGATGCTCGAAGTAGTTATCCTCATACGGATCATTATACGCCATAGACTCACGCCAAACGGTATGGTCCGGACGAGCTTGGTCAACCAACTCCGGAGCTACTGGACCGAAAACGAAATCCAACCAATGCAGATACTCATTCCAGTTCAAGGTCGTTACCTCATATTTATCCATGTAGAACGAGCTGACCGTCAGACTACGGGTCTCGTTGTTACGCGGAGCGGTAAGGAACTCATCCTTCTCACCAACAGTGAAAGTACCACCCTGGATAGGAATCATACCTACCGGATTAACGTTACCCACACCTTCGTTGGCTTGGAAATTCGTGGTTTTCTGGTCAAAATAGTTCCAACCGGTGGTGTTACTTACGCGAGTGTTCAGTTCGCGCTGTTGGCAAGATGCTGCTACCATAACCACCGAGAAAATCAAGAAATACTTAAATACGTTTTTCATATGATTTGTGTTTGTTTGTGATTTCTTTTTTAGTGTTAATTTTACCTTTGTGCGAGCATACGTACATGCCCGTACATATGTTTCAGCCTGCAAAGATACAATTTTTTTCTCAAACAAACCAAACTTTTTCGCAAAAAATGTAAAAAAAGTGCATTTTTCTCCTAAAAACGTCAATTATTTGCAAAAAAGTAGTGATTAGTTCGCAAAATTTTGCAAATGACAAATTAAATTGCAATTTATTTGGTCATTCAAATTTTTTGTAGTAACTTTGCAGCGTGAAAGTGCAAATCATGGCGATAGGTAACGTGACGCCCGATAGTTTTTATGCGTCGTCGCGATTGCTCCAACCGGGTTCGGAAGAAGTCGATAAAGATGTGCTGGTGAAGTGGGCCAAAGATGCGCTGGATGACGGAGCGGAAATTCTTGATATCGGCGCATGTTCCACTCGCCCGAACAGCACTCCTGTGGATGAAGCCACCGAATGGCATCGACTGGAAGCAGCGTTACCTGTATTACGCGAAGCGTTTCCGAAGGTATCGCTCTCGCTGGATACCTTTCGTCCCGAGATAGCCCGCCGCGCTTTGGCGCAGTTCGGACGCTTGATCATCAATGACATCTCCGGCGGATGCGAAGCGATGTTTGATGTGGTTCGGCAAGCCGATGCACCGTATATATGGACTTTACGCGGCGATTACGAACTTCCTGCCCGCCATCCGGAGATGAATGATTTGAACCTTATCCTTGATCCCGGATTCGGGTTTATCGGTAGTACGGAAGCAGATTATGCCTGCATGCGCCGTTTGGATGAACTGCGCGCATATAATCGCCCTATACTGGTCGGCGTCAGCCGCAAATCGATGGTGTATAAACCGTTAGGTCTCACACCGGATACTTGCCTGATGGCAACCCAAGCGCTTCAACTGTATGCATTGGAACATGGCGCTACCGTCTTACGTACGCATGACGTGCGCGCGACTAAACAGATAATAGAACTATATAATACTATACAATAATGCATTTTTTAGCTTTCTCGTTCGGCTTTAAGGATGTGATCGATATCCTGCTGGTAGCTTGCATCCTTTATGAGACCTATCGTTTGCTGCGTCGTACCGGAGCATCCAACCTCTTCTGGGGTATTCTGGCTTTTATCGTGGTCTGGTTTCTCGTCAGCTTTGTTTTTCAACTCGACCTCACCGGTGCACTCTTTGACCGTATCATCTCCGTCGGCGCCATAGCCTTGATTGTCATCTTCCAAGAAGAGATACGTATGTTCTTCTATCGCGTAGGATCGCGTTTCTCGTCTTGGAAAATCTTCCGTCCCAAAACAACGGAAGAAGATCCGCGTGCACGGCAACAGATATTGGAGATTACCCAGGCTTGCCGCCATATGGCTTCTACCAAAACCGGTGCACTCATCGTGTTAACCGCAGGAAGTGGCCTCAAAGAGATTGTGGATACCGGTGAACGACTCGATGCTATTGTCTCCGCCCGCTTGATTGAGAATATATTCTTCAAAAACACCCCGTTGCATGACGGAGCTTTGATTATTCGAGACGGTAAAATGATTGCCGCGGCGTGCATTCTACCGGTCAGCAAGAACCAGTCCATACCGCAACATTACGGTTTGCGCCATCGTGCAGCCCTGGGTCTAACAGAAAAATCCGACGCCACATGTATTGTGGTATCGGAAGAAACTGGCCATATATCTGTGGCCTCGGAAGGTCAGATAAGGGAAGTGAAAGATGACGAGTTATTCCTCGTACTGCACTCCACCGCTACGATGGCGAACTGAGCTACGGTAAGCATCTTTACACAGCACACACTTTCCCTGCTCAGGTAACTGGAACAATACCGTAAACTTCAATCCTATCACGAGGCTATTCACCGCCTTGGCAAATCCACTGGAGGACATGATATCGTTGACAACGACATTGTCCACCATACTTGTGGTATTGTATACCGGGGCCGTTACGCCTTCATTATAACGCAAATTACCATCAATCGGCAATATCTGATCCGGATTGGAAGGATTACGCGTACCCAACGCCAGTTGGTCACGCTGATAATGGATATCCAGCAATCCGTAATCAAAGAAACCGGCCAATCGATACTCGATCTTACGCTTCGGCACGTCATATCCGACAGCATCCGTAACAACACCGAAACGACCGCCAATCTCCGCACTCAAATCTACATCCAGCTTAAAACTGGTTTTCACACCGCTCTCCAAAGGACGACCTGTGAAGAACTGATACTCCGGCATATCGCGGAAATCATCAAAATCTTCATACCGACCGTAAGTGGTCAGTGTTGCCGTGGTATGAGATTTGGTAAACACATTCGCCGTGATTTTAGCACCGGCTAACGCATAGAATTTCCTATGCTGTACGCCTACCATCAACGGCACTTGCACCGCGATATTGCTGTACTTGTCATGGCGATCTTTCAATTCATACACATAATCAAACGACTGACCGTCCAGATCCAATTGATTGGACAGCACTGTTGATAAATTACTACCTTGTATGAAACTGGTCAATCCGCCTTGTGCGCCGACACCTACATCGAACAGGAAACGCGTTTGACCATACGTAGGACCGGCTTGCAGTTCATATAAGAATCCCAAACCTCCTGCCACACCGAAACTTGGGCCATAACTGCTCTCGGAAGGAAGCAATGTCCATTCGCCTAAATCGGCATAACCACCTACGTAGTTGGAAATCTTCGCATTCAGCGTACCGCTAATGAGCACCGCGAAGAGCAAAACCAAATATGATTGATGTTTTTTCACCAAATAATTTGTATTTTTCATTTTTTTGTAGTACCTTTGCAGCCGATTTTGAAATCAGGAAAGATACATGTGACATTTTGCGACCGCAAAAGTACAACTTTTTTCCGACATACGCAAGTATTTTGACATTTTTTTTACTAATTCGCACAAAAATACACAAAATATGGCATTTAATCGCACATTAATCACAGCAGCACTCCCTTATGCAAACGGTCCCGTGCATATCGGACACCTCGCAGGAGTGTATGTTCCCGCGGACATCTATGCCCGCTATCTGCGCCTCAAAGGACAAGAGGTGCTCTTCGTTTGCGGTAGTGATGAGCATGGCGTACCCGTTACCATCCGTGCCCGCAAAGAAGGTATTACCACGCAACAGGTCGTGGATCGCTATCACGAACTGATCAAACGTTCGTTCGCTGATTTCGGAGTGTCGTTTGATATCTACTCCCGTACCACATCGGACATTCATCATAAGTTTGCTGCGGATTATTTCCGTAAGATGTATGATGCCGGACAGTTTGTAGAAGAGACATCCGAGCAGTTTTACGATCCTGAGACCGGTCATTTCCTGACGGACCGTAACATCCGCGGCGAGTGTCCGCGTTGTCACGCGTTAGGCGCATATGGTGATCAATGTGAGAAATGCGGTGCGACGCTTTCGCCTGATGAACTGATAAATCCGTATAATGCGGAGACCGGTAATGCGCTGACGAAAAAAGCCACCAAACACTGGTATCTGCCGCTCGACAAATATCAGTCATGGCTCGAAGACTGGATTCTGAACAACCATAAAGAATGGCGACCGAATGTATACGGTCAATGCAAATCATGGCTGGATGGCGGACTCAAACCGCGTGCCGTGACGCGCGATCTCGATTGGGGTATTCCTGTACCCGTTGAAGGCGCAGAAGGTAAAGTGCTCTACGTATGGTTTGATGCACCGATTGGCTATATATCCAACACCAAAGAGGTATGCGAAGCGCAACCGGAGAAATTCGGCAATTGGGAGAAATGGTGGAAACAAGAAGATACAAGAATGATCCATTTCATCGGAAAAGATAATATCGTTTTCCATTGCATCGTCTTCCCCGCTATGCTCAAGGCGCAAGGGTATAACTTGCCGGATAACGTTCCGTCGAACGAGTTCCTTAATCTGGAGGGCGACAAGATATCCACTTCCCGCAACTGGGCCGTTTGGCTCAATGAATATCTGGATGATTTCCCGGGCAAACAGGATGTGCTGCGCTATGTGCTGACTGCCAATGCACCGGAGACCAAAGATAATGACTTCACTTGGGCAGACTTCCAGGCGCGTAATAACAATGAACTGGTAGCCATTTACGGCAACTTCGTGAACCGCGCACTTGTGCTGACCAACAAGTATTTCGAGGGTCGCGTGCCCGCGTGCGGCGAACTGACGGAATATGACAAAGCCACCATCGAGGAATTCAAGAACGTGAAGGCTACGCTGGAGGAGTTGCTCAATAACTTCCGTTTCCGCGATGCACAGAAGGAAGCAATGAACCTCGCCCGTATCGGCAATAAGTATCTGGCTGATACCGAACCTTGGAAACTCGCCAAGACCGACATGGAGCGTACGGCCACTGTTCTGCATTTATCCTTGCAGATTGCTGCCAATCTGGCAATAGCTTTCGAGCCGTTCCTCCCGTTCTCGTCTGAGAAACTGAAAGCAATGTTGCAATTGAATAATGCAATCGGTTGGGAAGACCTCGGCAGAATCGATCTGCTTCCTGTTGATCAACAATTGGGCAAAGTGAGCCTGCTCTTTGAGAAAATAGAAGATAGTGCTATTCAGGCTCAACTGGACCGCCTTGAAAGAATCAAAGCGGAGAATGAAGCCGCAGCACAGGCAGAGGCACTTAAGAACTGGCGACCGGCAGAAATCAAAGCCGCTACTACGATTGATGAGTTCGACAAGACGGATATCCGCGTAGCCACTGTGCTTGAATGTACCAACGTCAAGAAATCCGATCGTCTGTTACAGTTCAAACTGGATGACGGTATGGGTGGACGTACCATCTTAAGCGGCATTGCGCAGTCTTATCCGGATCCGTCCGTGCTGGTAGGAAAACAGGTGCTTTTCATCGCCAATTTCCCGCCGCGCAAGATGATGGGCATCGAATCGCAAGGAATGATTCTGTCGGCTGTAGATGCAGACGGAAAACTGGTTGTTACCACCGTTTCCACCCCCGTCAAAAACGGCAGTCAGGTTGGTTAATACAACACCTACAGATACAAAAAATCCCACACGCGCTATCGTATGTGGGATTTTTTGATTACTTCCTATTTCTCATAATCTCTTCTTTCAGCCTCTTGGCTTCATTCATCGCCTGCGTCTCTGTCATATTCTTCAGGCGCTCGGAGAGATCCGGAATATCAATCTCAAGACCTACCGGCAAGTTACTCGGGTCTTTAATCTTATCGCGATTAGCCTCATAGATAAATACCCAGTATTCAGTCTCGCCGTAATGACGACGGGCTATCTGCGCAAGGCGTGAACCGGGTTTAACAACCTCTTTGGTGGTGCGGTCTGCCGGAACAATCTCCACGCGGCGGTCTTTCGACAACTGGTGCTGACCGTTATAGCGGAACGGCACTTCCGAACCCAGACTGGCAATAATCATCTGATTGTCAGGCACGCCGAGTGCACGGAGTTGGTCTGCTACCGCATTCGCACGGCGCAATGCCAGACGTTTGTTATAGGCCGGCTTGCCTAACTTACATGCATGGCCGTTGATATGAATCTTCTGATTCGGATGACGACGCAGCACTTCAGCGATACGTTGCAGGATATCTTTCGGTTCCAACTTCGGATCTGCTTTGTCCAATTCAAAATAGATAACCGACTTCTTCAGTTCCTCGTCCAGCGCTTTGGCAACCGGATCATTGAGCGGACCGGCAGAGAGATAAACCGTATCATGCACATACACCGGAACGGGTACGCAGAACTCCTCGCATAGATTGATATCATAATCGCGGGCAATCTGCTGGATGCGTTGGATAGCCTTCTCACGCGGACTCGGCTCAACCGGAGCAGATGTTGTATCTACCGGTTCTTCCACAACGGGTTCGGGTTCCGGCTCTTTCGGCTTCTCTTCTTTCTTTTTATTGCGTTGCGCTTTGTCATAGTCACGCTGCGCTTTCGTGCGATTCGCATTGATCTGGATGCCCAGTTTCAAACCTGCCGACCACGGATGCAACGATTCCACTTCATTGGTGCGCAGAATACCGTTATACGCGGTATTGTACGGCATCGGATATTCGCCGGTTGATTGACCTACGCCGAAGCCCAATTCGTTCGTTCCGTGCGTACTCATCACATCGTTGATATAATAAGTAGCGAACGCCGTGATGGCCAATTCCACGCGCTGGTGAACACGAATCAGCATACCGAGTTCTGCATACGCAGCATAGTTGAGCGTCTTGAATTCTGTCTTGTCCAATTCGCCCTGTGCCGCGGGTATATTCAGATTCTCCACCACGCTCGGTACGTCGTGCATCGTGAGGTCAAACATCGGATAATAGACCTCGTTCTTGATTAGGCCGCCATCAGCCAGTTTGTACTTATTGGCCACCGGAATACCGAGTTTCATTCCCGCCGTAGCCGTAAAACCGCAGACGCCCGGGCGCGCACGGAACTTGAGCGCAATCGGGATCTCCACCATATAAAGATCTTGCCGTTCTTCCAAACCTGTCGGGCTGGATGTAATGGTATAATCATCGCCGTACGGGTCCGTGGTATTCTGAATCCACGGGGCGGTAACAGCGGATTTGTTTATGTATGTCGAGAACTGAGCACCCGTTCCGATACCCATCCACGAGACGAAATAATAGTTGATTCCGATGCCGGCGTTGATGGTCGGGAAACCGAACAACTTGTTGGTCGTGTGCGGGGAAACGTATTTGGAACCAATCTGCTTATACAGCGAGTTACCGAATCCCACGCCTCCGGCGAACTCGAAGTTCCATCCGTAGCGAATGTTGGGTTCTTCTTTGCTTGCCTGCTGAATCGAATCAGGGTATTGTTTAGCCGATAGGGAAGCGGCTACCAACAAGATACTTGCTATCAAAAATGTCTTTCTCATATCCAGCCCTCCTATCATTTAACAATCAGTTTATGCAATTCCGGTTCGCCGGCTGCGTTGGTGATCTGTACATAGTACATACCAGCTACGCGCGGCGCGGTCACCGTGGCGGAACCGTTTACCTCGAATCGAGTAACACACTCGCCGGAGAACGAAGTGATCTGCACCGTTCCGTTACCCTCAATAGTCATCGCCTGTCCTGCATTTGCAGGAACAGGATAAACGGCGGTATTCTGCGGCGCATTGGCTTCTGTCTCTGCCGGCATTACCACGTCGCACGAACGGTACTGACGGTCTTTGGTATCGGTCAGCATCACATAGTAAACGCCATTCAACTGCTTGCCATCCTCGTGATAATACTGTCCGGTCTGACCTTCTTGCGCCACGCCGTTCTTGTACCATTGATATGCCTTGAACTCCAGTTTCTCTGCCGTTCCTACGTCAATTCCGTTATCCGGATTGTTGTCCACAAACAGCACGCGGTCATACTTGCTGTGTACATATCCGCCGAGGCTGACATAGAGGTTCATCTTCTGGCTGCGGCTGAAGCACAGACCTTCGCCCGTGCCGTCCGAATAACCGATTTGAACTAACAGGTAGATATCGCCCGTACCGATACTCGGGATGTTCTCCAAAAGGATTGTTCCCGGTGCGGTAATAGTGCCCGTTGTATCCGTCATGCCCATGTATTTCGCCAGGTCGGTCGAATAGGTAATATGGAAGATATCGGACAAAGCTGCCGTCTGCTCAAAATAGATAGTCATTGTACCGGTACTCTGGCAGAAGCTTGCGTTTGACTCAATCTTCAGTTCCGGCACTTCCACCACATCCACACTGAACAAAGTATCATGCGGGCAGTCGAAACTGTTGTCCGTAGCGAGCCATGTGTCGGTAGCGCTGTAGAACGTATGCGTAGAGCGCACTCCATCGGCGGTGTACCATTCCAGCGTATACGGCATATCTTCATCGCAGACAGTGATGGTTTGCTCGGCGTGCAAGCTCTCTCCGTAGTACTGCGTCGCCTCGCCGCTCGAGCGCTGCCAGTCGCAACCCGGGTTACGCACTTCGCGTACATAGGTATAAGTAGTGCCTAACACGATATCGCTGATTGGGAAAGTATAGTTGAGTTCTTCCGTCGTAGCTATCACTACGTTGTCCGGCAGACGAATCCATCGGAACTCGCGGTCTGTCTCGCCTCTGGAAGAAGTGGTTTCTTCCACTTTGACCGTCAGCGATGACGAAGGATCTGTATAATATACCATGTATACCACACATTCTTTTGGCAGTTCGCCGTTCTTGATAGCTCCCGGCGAGAGTTCTTTCATGATGTATATCTTCTGCTCCTGTGCACTTTGCTCCCACGTTGTGAACCGTGTGTCATCTTCTGCCTCGCGGGTGAAGGTATAGTATTTTCCGGCTTCCAGATCCATCGATGCCAGTGACAGCGTCTGACCCGTAGCACCACTGATGAGTGTCTTCGTAGAGCCGTCCGATATATACCAGCGATAATGATAGGTACCGCTACCGCCGGTGGCAGATGTGGCACTCACGATATATGCCTTAGCGTCCTCTACCGTACAGAATTTCTTATCTGCCTCCTCGTTGACTCGTCCTGGATCAAACTTGTCGAAGACCACGAAAGTATATTCGCCTTCCGCAATGTTGTCAGCCGCACCGCATTGTGCGCTGTCAATAGCCGAACGGGTAAAGGTATAAGTACCCGCTTCGGAAAAATCATACGACAGACTCTCTGTATCCGTTCCATCCATGGCGCTGCCGTTATTCAGCCATTGATAAGTGATGTCTCCGCCACCGCCGGAAGCGGGACGCACACTTGCTACGGATCTCGTTTCCGGTATAGTATTCAGATAGATCGTGTCGCGTCCGGATACAATCTTACCCGGGTCAAACTCATCAAACACGCGATAGATGAATTGACCTTCGGAGCGCAGCCAGTCCAGCACGCAGACCGAGTCATGCGCATAACGGCGAAGCACAAACCATCCCGCCTTATCCGTCGGAATCTTATCCTGGTCATTCATCCAATCCTCGAACTTCATCGGGTTGATCTCGCCGTTATAGAGGGTATCCAGCGGAATAGTGTCTCCGTTGGTAAGGATCTCCGAGCGCTCAATCAGATAGTAATAGCGCGCGATCTCCCAACCGTATTCTGCCGGCTTCTGGGATACATATCCATCAATCTCCGCTTCCTCTTTAAAGCAGAAGTCTTTTTTCTCGCCGAAGAAGATACCCGGTTGGAAATCATCCCAACGGCGCGGGCGCATGTATACGACGCGCGTCTCATCGCCCAACTTCGTATCCACCAGCACGTCGGTCTCCGAGCAGGGACGAACCACTGCTACGTTATCGCCGCTGATCTTGATCCATTCCTCGCCCGCCGCATCCTGACAGGTCCAGGTCACGCCGTTCTTCGTGCTTACCGTGAAACTCTCAAGCAGATCGTTGGCATGGTTCACCGGATCTTTCGAGTCTTTCTCTATAAACATAGGCGCAACTGACAATTTGGCGGCAGTCATTGCAGCAAAAGCGCGCAACATCGGGTAGATTTTGTCATCTACATTAGTTGCCCATACCGCAAGACCATCAAAGATATCGTACATCTTCTCCGTCTCATCCACCGGAATCACGTTCTGGTTAACCACGCCCGGCTGCTGGTAATACAGCTTGCGGTCGTAGTAGCACTTCTCGTATTTTCCGTTCTCGTCTATGCCGACAATCGCTTTGCCATTCTTGGCATAACCGGTGTTATATACACGTGTCAACTTACCGCCGTTGTTGTAACCTACGATACCTCCGATGGTATCCGATGCGTTGAGTATCAGACCCGCGTTGTAGCAATCGATTATTTCACCATTGGCAGTTAACTCGCCCACGAGACCACCAACCACATTGCCTGCCGCAGCAATCTCTGCCATCGTCCAGCACGTACTAATGGTACCGTCACATACGCCAACCAGCGCACCTATGCGGCGTTTGGGTTTCGCTACCAGCGTTCCGCCGCTGATGCCTATTTGCTCTATCCTGCCGCCAGAACCGAGATAACCGAACAAACCCACGCCGTCCGAACCATCGAAAGCACGCAGACCGCGAATAAGAGTGCCGTTGCCGTCAAATTTGCCTTTGAAGGGAGTAGCCGCAGTACCGATCGGCGTCCACTTGTAACCCTTCAGGTCAATGTCGTTCTCCAGCACAACGGTCTTACCGGCAAAGTCATAGGAAGCTGACTTATCCGCTAACCACGCCAACTCTGCGGCAGTGGAGATGGTCACCGATGTACCGGTTATAGTTACCTCGGTCTTAGTTGTACCATCCCATTCACTATACGCCGCGCTCACATGCATAGCGCTCGCGCACGCGAGTATTAAAAGAAAAATAGAAGGGAGTATATTCTTCCTCATAAAGTATTAAATTTAGAATCGGTTTATCTTTTACTTTTTATCCATAGCCTCGGCGATAGAGTTGGCGATGATAGCCATCTCCTCGGCGGGAAGGGATAGTTTGGGGTTGGAGAAAAGCATATCTTTCTCGTTATTCAGCGGTACCAGATGCACATGCACATGGTTTACTTCCATGCCAAGTACCGCCACGCCGACGCGTTTGCAACCCGTAGCAGCCTTGATCCCTTTCGCCACTTTTTTAGCAAAGGTCATCAGGCTTTTCAGTTGTTCGTCCGTGAGATCGAAGATATAATCTGCTTCCGGCTCTGCCAGTTTGGGTACCACGAGCGTGTGACCTTTCACCAACGGATTGATATCCAGGAAAGCGTAGTTCTTGTCGTCCTCAGCTACTTTGTAGCTCGGAATCTCACCTTTGATAATTCGTGTAAAGAGTGTCATAATCAAAGTGAAATTTCAAGTATTTCAAACTCCATCAGTCCGGCAGGCACTTGCACTTGTGCAATCTCACCCACTTTCTTTCCCATCAGTCCTTTGGCGATAGGTGTGGTAACGGCAATCTTACCTTGCGCTACGTTCGCTTCGCCCTCGGTAACCAATTGGAATGTTTTCTCCATGCCGGAGTTTCTCATGCGCACGCGCACTCTCGTGAGTATCTGTACCTCATCCGTTTTGATGTCAGACGTATCGAGCACACGCGCGTCAGCCAAGCGCAGTTTGAGTTGCGCAATCTTGGTTTCCAGCGTTCCCTGTGCCTCTTTTGCGGCTTCGTATTCCGCATTCTCACTCAAATCGCCTTTCTCACGCGCTTCTGCGATAGCGGCAATGATACGTGGGCGCTCTACCGTCTCCAACTGTTGGAGCTCCTCTTTCAGTTTCTTTAGACCTTCTTCGGTCATGTACGTTACTGCCATAGTATATAATTTTAATATTTTCGATTTAGTATCTCGTTCGCGATAACAGCTTTGCGAACCTCATCCATATCCGCTAAATCGGGTATTGTATTTTTCGTTTCTTCTGCCATAAAAAAATAAGGCAACAGCCTCTCCTTTTTGTTTAAAAACGAAAGGAAACTTCACAGCCTCCTTTCGCCATTAAACCTAAACCTTAACTATGAAAATTTTTTGTTTTCGCTGCAAAAGTACTGCTTTTATTTGAATTGACCAAATATTTTGGCAAAAAAATGCTCATTTTGTGTCATTTTCCTCGATTTTGCCCTTCAAAGTAGCCGCAGAAGCCTCTAAAATACGCACTTTGACGTAATCTCCGATTTTTTGGTTTGTACGCGGGAAAACGACTGTTTTGTACTGTTCTGTCCGTCCGTACATGTCATCGTGACTACGTTTGGAGAATCCCTCCACCAGCACTTCTACCGTCTTGCCAATCTCGCGTTGGTTGGATTCCAGCGACAATTGGTTTTGCAGGGCGATGATTTCATTGAGTCGGCGCACTTTCTCTTCCTCAGGGATATTATCCGGCAGATACTTATGGGCATAAGTGCCCGGTCGTTCGGAGTATTTGAACATGAATGCGCTATCAAATCCCACTTCTCGCATCAGGCTCAATGTCTGCGCGTGATCTTCCAATGTCTCATCATGAAAACCGCAGAAGATATCCGTACTGATGGCTGCGGTAGGCAAGATGCGGCGAATGGCAGCAATGCGGTCCAGATACCATTCTCGCGTATATTTGCGGTTCATCAGTTTGAGAATATGGTTGGAGCCGGACTGTACTGCCAAATGAATGAACTTACAGAGGTTCTTATGACGGCTGATGGCTTCGAGCGTCTTGTCTGACATATCCTTCGGATGGCTTGTCGTAAAGCGGATTCGCATGTCCGGCACAGCCTCAGCCACAATCTCTAACAAGTCCGCAAAGTCCACTTCCGAGAGGTTATGGGTTATGGGTGAGGGGGTACCGATATAACGATACGAATTGACATTTTGACCGAGGAGCGTTACCTCTTTATATCCGCGTGCCTGCAGGTCGCGCACTTCATTCAATATCGATTCCACATCACGGCTTCTCTCGCGACCGCGCGTATAGGGCACTACGCAATACGAACAGAAATTATTGCAGCCGCGCATGATGGATACAAACCCGCTGATGGAACGACCGATGCGCGCAGGGATGATCTGGCGGTAGGTCTCCGTGGTGCTGAGTTCCACATTCATCGCTTTGTGACCTTGCTCACATTGCGCCAAGAGATTCGGGATATCCATATAAGCATCAGGTCCGGCTACAAAATCCACGCCATAATCATCAATCAACTCCTGCCCCATCCGCTCAGCCATACAACCGATAATGCCGATGATTGGCCTTGGTCTTTTGTCTTTCAGCGTAGCGGTCTTTTGTCTCTCAGCGTAGCGGTCTCTTATATGAGCGTGTAGTTCACGGATGCGGGCTTCCACTTTCTGCTCCGCGTTATCGCGAATGGAACAAGTATTGAGCAGCAGGATATCCGCATCTTCCCAACGCTCCGTCAGTTCGGCATCCGTCGTTTGCATAATAGCCGCCACCACCTCGCTATCCGCGACGTTCATTTGGCAGCCATAAGTCTCAATATAGAATTTTTTAGCCATTTTCGTTAAAAAAATACGTTTTTATTTGCGTATATCGATTTTTTGTAGTACCTTTGCAGCCGCTTTCGAAAAAAACGGGAGTTACGGGGAGTGGCGCAGCCCGGTAGCGCAACGGTCTGGGGGACCGGAGGTCGCGTGTTCGAATCACGTCTCCCCGACAAAAGAACGGTTTGATGCCGTTCTTTTTGGTTGACGGATTCCAACCCGCGTGTTCTTATCTCACTCCGCTCGAACGATTATTGTGGCCACTGTCACAATCTTCGAATCACGTCTCCCCGACAAAAAGGACGGTTATTGGCCGTCTTTTTTGATTCTGAACGAGTAGTATTTCTGGCCGAAATAGCTGATGGCAACGGTGATGAGCGTGATGAAGATCTTGCTCGGCGTCGGATACCAACCCCATATTTCGACACATAGTTTCAAACCGAAATAGTTAATCGCGAGATTAAGCGCCACTATGCTGATGTATCGCGCCAGCTGGCGTGCGCCGTGGAGATTCGATTGCGTGAAGGTCACGTATTTCTGCAACCAAAAGCCTGTCAGCAAAGTAATCGGAAAAACAATACAAAGCGTAGCGATATGGGGAGTAATTGCTTGCGCAAATTGTAAATTGTAAATTGTAAATTGTAAATTGACCAGTTCGTGACCTATAACAAAGTTATAAATCAAGAAATATAACACCCAGTCTAACACCAAATTACCTCCTCCGCAAGCCGCATAGCGAAACAACTGCTCCGACATGATATTGCGGAACGGCCGATAGAAAAAATCGATGATTTTGGTTATTATCTGCGCGAGTTTGTTCATTTGCTCTCCAATTCGGGTGCAAAGGTACTGTTTTTTTTTGAATTATGCAAGAGAAAGGGTTCAAAAAAGCATTTTATGATGCAAAGGGATGGGATTGCTTGTATTCAAATTGGAGAGAATTGAAGCGCCAAGACCAAGGTGTGCTGTAGGTTTTGCCGTTGGAGCCGATATGATGTGCGGCTTCGTATTCGGCCTTTAGACGGAGTTTGCCTTCGGGAGTGCCGTAGAGTTTTGCCATTTGGGAGTTGGCATAGGCGAAGGCAGCAGAGTTGTGTTTCTGCTTGGGAGATTGATTTTTTTGATAGTCTTCTTCGCGAGTGCGGTAAAATTGCTTGCCGTTACGCGTGTAAAAATAGCCGGAGTCCCTGCCATTTGTTTTTCCGTGGATCTGTTCAATCGCGGATGCTGTTTCTACTTTTGACATAAAAAAGGGTGTTAAATTGTATATTATATATAAAATATATAATATAGTATATGTTATACAAAAATTGGTCGTTTTTCGGCTTTGAGGTGACCCCATTTAGTTGGACAGGGTTAGTAAATGTTGTTAGATGTATGCATGTTCTTTGACATGTTGTTCATATAGGTTTGTCGGTATTGGACAGGACTCATGTTCATCCGCAGTTTGATACGATCATTGTTGTAATACTTAATGTAATCTGCTAAACCTTTCAGAAAGGTTTGCTCGTC
>JAGCFX010000025.1 GCA_017649925.1 Paludibacteraceae bacterium
CGAGGTTCTCCAGTTTGCCTTCAAACGCTGGACGCTCGTTGTTGCGGGCTTCCTCTTGTGCCAATTCGGTCAACGGCGTATAAGCCATTCCGTCGTACTTGTGCGTCACGATCTCAAACTGGTCGGCTCCGGTCAGTTCGCCGATGTAGTCCGCCACGATTTTGGTGTTACCCACTTTGATGTTTCCTACCGAGTAGTTCTCTCCGGCATGGGAGAAGAAGACGACCAAAGTTTTGGTCATTTGTGATTTGTCATTTGACATTTGTGATTGGTTGTTTTTTGCGCTGCAGCTGATGCATACCGCCATCGCCGCCAGCAAGGTTAAAAATTTATGTTTCATATTCATTGTGTTTCAAAATCGAGTGCAAAATTACTGCTTTTTATTTAAACAAACAAACATAAATTTGCCAAATAACTACCAATTTTGCAGAAATTGCATAAAAATATCATTTTTGGGCTGCCATTTTTGCATATATGAGATATTTTTTATATCTTCGACCTCCTCCCCATAAATGGGGACCCCTTTGAAAGTACGTTCGCGTCCTGCCGGACATACACAACGGCGAGTACATGCGAGGTCAGGCGAAATGTTTTATGCCGAAGGATTCCAGTTCCTCAACGAACTCTTTTACGTCCGGAGAGTAGCGTCCCAATTCCTTCCAGGCACGAACGAACTGGTCGTGGTTGTTTTTGGTGGTGTAGTCCTTGACCAGCTGCTCGGTCATCCACCGGGTGATGTCGCGAATGGAGCAAGCACGGCGTACGTACCCCATCTGCCGCAGGGCGTATATAGCAGCGGAAAGGCATTGGAAGTAATCCCACTCTTTCTCTTGGATTTGCAAGTACTGCGTCAGTTGTTTCTGCTGCTTCTCGCTCACCTCTTTCTCCCAGAAGAGGACAGGTTTTTCGGGTTTGAGATGCTTGGTGATATATTTCTGCCAGTTGAGCATCCATTGTGCCCATAGTTGTCGCTGGTCGTCATTCAGACTATCTATCTCCTCTTTTTGAGAGAGCCAATCGGTCTCCTGCTCGACGAGGTAGTTGCGGTGCTTGGCAGCGCGGGGTTGTGCACCGGGAAGTTCGCGTATCTGCGCTTGGTAGGTAGTCCATCTCCAGGTGAGATAGCGTTTGTAGATATCTTCTGCGGCCTCGCCTTCAAAGACGAAAGTGAACTCGTTGCGGGAGAGAGTTTGTCCTGGGTCATTGGCTTCTTTGATCAGGTCCTCATAAAGGTCATTCACCTGCGCGGGGTCGGTCCACTCGGTATGGAAGAACTTCTGCCTAAGCGGTTCTGTTTCAGCAGCGTTCATCAACCATTGTGCAAAGGGTGCTTTCCACTGGCAATACTCCCAAATATGATTTTTGAAGGTCTCAACGGTCAGGTATTGCATGTAGGTTGTCACTAACCGGAATGCCAGGTCCAATAAGCGCACATTGGGACATATGTCCGTCCAACTTATCTCCGACGTAGCCAAGTCGATGTACGCTTCGTTAAGCAGTTCCACCTCTGCGCCGATCAATCCCCATTCGTCGCGCCTCACTTCCTGCTCGTACTGCTTGATCCACGCCATCCTTTCCGCGTTGCTATCTATCGCTATACCTCGCCGCGCACCCTCTTCCGTGTCCACAATCAACGCACAAAGCAACGCTGCTCCTGTCACGCCGCCTATCTGTACATCCGTCTGAGCCACCTTCAGATAGTGGTTCTCATACCGAATTCGGTCGTCTATGATATAGTCTTCTAACACAATCGGGTGCAAAGATACTACAAATTTTGCATATATGCAAATTTATTTGTAAAAATAGGCCGGAAGAGGCCAGTATAGGCAGAAAAGGGATAACTAAAACAAGCGGGTGACTCATTCGTTGAGCCGCCCGTGAGATTTGTACTTGGTACATCGTTCCTTGGTCACTTTACTTGTCCTTCTCCTCGTGGAGAATAAAGATACATAACCGTAATTTAGTGCAAATTTGCACCAAATGCGGATAAATATTTGCATAATTCAAACAAAATACTACCTTTGAAGCACATTTCTCAAAGTGACGAAAGATGTGCTGCAAAATTTCGAAACACAAGGTTTTAGGCAGAAATGCAAAGTGATTTGAATTTTGTGCCAAAAAACAATGATGGAAGCACCATTACTGACACTTCCATCTTCTGTAGTTTATTTGGATCTATATATCAATTCAGTCGTACCATGACGGAAATGACCTGCCCGGCAGTGGTGTCTCCTGCTTTATAAACGCGGGCTTTTCCTTTGTTGTCACCGGTAACGTCCACCATGATGGTTACTTTCTGTCCGTCCAAAGTAAGTGCGGTTTTGACGAAAGATTGCGTACGGGGGTTGTAATCATCGAAAGCCTTAATAGTAGATGGTGCCAGTTTGGATTTGAAGGCATCGAACTCGCTCCAGTCAATCGTCACTTCTTCTGCGCGGTCTTTCGCCATGTCACATATATAGAAAGCTCTTTCTCCGTTGCCCATGACATAAGCCACATCGTTGTAATACTCTGTGTAATCGCTTGGATAGTGCTCTGGCAGAGCGGATGAGGTCACTCTTTTTGCCTGCGGATCAAAGGTGTATTTGTATCCGTTACTGAGCCAAGAGAAGGTCTCTTTATGACTCACACGGCAAACTCCGAAAGTAGATAAATCCGGTTTGTTTTGCGACTTAGCCACTAACTCACCGGCAAAGACTCTTGATTGCGCCTCGTCTATATCCACCGTATAGAAATACGTAAACCATCCTTCTTCGCTATCGAAATCGGTAACGGCATAGAGTGTGTTATTGACGGATATGAAAGCCCAGTTCAGATCTTGACCAGATGGCAGAACAGGATTATTATCACGCACTTCTATAGAAGTAATACTCAGGTTGTTGACAAACAAGATTCCCGGCGAAGAACCGTTGGTGCCTTCATAGAAGATATCCAAACCGATTATTCCTCGGTCGTCGGGCGTAATAGATGTAGAGAAGAGTGTCTCGTTGTGCATTCTGGTTACGGCTAATTGGTCGCCTTGGTCCTTTAGACGGTAGAGCCCCGGGGCTGCTAAATGTGATTGTTGCCAACAGTTGGAATAAATCTCTCCTTTGATACATTCCACTACGGAATTAAGGTCGCTTTGTTGATAGAAAGGCACACCTTGGTTGGTGTAAAGCGGTCTGCCGTCTCTGCCGTCCCAATAAAAGAGTGCTCCATCGCGTTTGCGGACAAGGAAATTACCGTAGAAATTATCCACTATCTCTTTGATCATGGAGTAATACGGCTCTTTGAGTTCGTCCAGATCGGGGAAGTCATAATAGCAGTTATAGAGCCATAGCCAATCGTCGCCGATGGTGAAGATATTCTCCATGACGAGACGCATTTTAGCTTTGACCATATCGACTACTTCGCCATTACCTCTGGCTTCGATGGTATAGGTTATTTCCACGAGTGTACCGTCCTCGGAAACGGAGTAAACGGGTTGGTGGGTTTCGTATGTTATATCTCCGTCGCCTTCTCCTGCAGGGGCACGGCGAGGCGCTTTCGGTTCATTGGAACCATCGGAAGCGAGAGCCAAAGCGGTCACTCCATCCAAATGCATTCGTTTGAACTCAACATTACGGAGTTTGCCATTACCTCCGCCTTCGCAGGAGGTCATGCCTATTGCAGCCACTATGACTGCAAGAGCGAATAATAAATTACGTTTCATAATATCTACTCTTTTCTCCCTTCCTTTTAGGGAAGGGTTGGGGTTAGGCTTTATATTTAGTTCAGCTGAACGATAGTTGCCACCACTGCCGTCTTGCTGGCTTCTTGCACTAACGCAAGGGCTTTTGCGTTGTTCAGATTAACGCCTTTGAAGGTTAATCTGCTGCTTGAACTTGGTTCGTCTTGACAAGAGACGAAAAATAGCAGGGCAATCATTCCGATGCCAAGTGCTAAAAGTGAGTTCCTTCTCATAGTAGTATTATTTTATTCCTGCTCTTAAGCCTTCGCAGGTCTTGGCTTTTGCATACAAATACGAAAAAGCGCGGGCTTCCGTTCGCTTCAATTTGATACTTTGAGGTCTTCGACTACCTTGTCAACACAAATCTACGCACGAAAAACTCACACCTAACGTGGGCGTGCATAAACCGTACTTGTGTTAACAATGGACCTTTTGGCCCCTGATACCTAAGAAGTGTCGAAGTTTCAAAGTATCAAGCTTTTCGGCTTATTACGCTATTTTATGGCGCGACGCTTCGCGCTCTTTATTTCAATATTTCTCACCGCTTTTTTACGCTGTCGGAGCCAGCGGTTACATTTTGCGCTGCAAAGATACACAAAAAAAATGACATATGCAAGGATTTTGACAAAAAAAACGGCATGTGATTACATTTTTTGCGTAAACTAAAAAAAGCGACAGGTTTTTCATAGCTTTTTGTAACTGGCTGAGTGTCAGTGGCGCGAGGGGCGTGAAATTGTCGCGAGTTTTCGAGGTATACGTAAAATGGAAAACCTGTATTTTCGAGTATAGCTATACCTAAATCTCCTATATATAGAGGGACTCGCGTTCGGCAATCGGTGTGCAAAGGTCGATACCGCTCTGCTAAATCGACAGGCAACCGATGCCTCCGCTCTCCCCACCGGATGTATTACATCCGTCGGGGACCCCATATTATTAACCCATTAAACCTTTATTATTATGATTCAAAATTTATCTTCTGCGATGGAAGCGGATCAGGATCTGCACATCGCCAAACACATTGAGCCGGAGAACTTGCCGGCAATGATTCAACCTATTATGTCGCTTGCGCAGAGCGATGCCGAGCGGGACATGTTATTGATGTCGTTGTTGACTGCGGCGGGAAGCTGCATGCCAAACCTCTATTTCCGTTACGGACTGACGGGCAAGAAGTACTATGCTAACCTTCAATGCTTTATCGTCGGCTCTGCCGCTTGCGGAAAAGGCATCGCGAACTTGGCGCTGGAGTTGGTGAGCAAAGTGCATGAAGCCGCGCCGCTTGTCATTGCCGGCGACTCGTCTTACCCGGGATTCTACAAGCAGTTGGAGCGTCAGAACGGTCGCGGGTACATCCACGAGAGCGAAGGATCGGTCATTACCGATGTATGGCGTACGTCGGTGGCAAACTACAACACGGCGTTACGTAAAGCTGCGGAGCACGAACCCATCACGCGTAACCGCGCGAACAATAGTTCGTGTATCGCGTGCCCGCAGTTGAGTGTGCTGCTTACAGGCACTTTCAGCCAGTACAAAGCGCTCGTGCCATCTATCGAGAACGGCTATTTCTCGCGTCTGTTAACCCTCATCGTCAACGACCAGCAGGCGTTTAGCCACCGTTATGTAGAGCCGGCAAGCGGTTCGAACGGCGTGATGACGCTTGCTGCGAAACAGTTATACGACCTATGCCGGACGCTTTACCAAAGCAGACCGATAGAGTTCTCGCTTACGGCGGAGCAACGTGCGCGTTTGGGACAACACTTGGAGACGGCTTATCCGCCATTGATGCAGTTAGTGGGAGTGAATTTCCACTCC
>JAGCFX010000026.1 GCA_017649925.1 Paludibacteraceae bacterium
GCCAAAGTGCTGGGTCTGCCTTATCCGGGCGGACCATGGATAGACAAACTCGCCAAACAGGGCGATGCCACGAAGTATCCGTTTGCCAAACCTAATATCCCGGGTTATGACTACTCGTTCTCCGGCCTCAAGACCTCGTTTCTCTATACGCTGCGTGACATGCTGAAGGCGCATGGCGTGGAGACGATAGACGAGTTGGCGGAGCGCGTGCCGCACCTGCGGGAAGACATGTGTGCGTCGCTGCAGGCCACCATCATCGATATCCTCATGCGCAAGCTCAAGAAAGCGGCGCAGGACCTGAAGGTCCGCCAGGTGGCGGTAGCGGGCGGCGTGAGTGCCAACAGCGCGTTACGGCAGGCGTTTGTGGACTACGGACAACGCTATCATTGGGAGGTGTTCATCCCGCCGTTCTCTTTCACAACCGACAATGCGGCGATGGTCTGCCAGGCGGGTTATTTCAAGTACCTCGACCGCGATTTCTGTGCCATTGACGAAGTGCCATATGCAAAAACGACTATCTGAACTCATATCAACCCTCAAACCCTACGAGGACGTTATCATTTTCATGATAACGCTGCTGGTGGCGAACTACGCGTGGAAATGGACGATGGTGGGTGACGAGAACGGCGAGCAAGTGACGTGGTTCGGAATGGATATTACAGCGCCGTTTGAGTTCATGGCATGCCATATCGCTCGGGTGGTGTATGAGATGGTATGTTGGTTCCGAGACACGGCTTTCATGGTGGGCGACCACACGATCCGTTTTGAGTCCGGCAGCGGCACCACGATCATCTGGGGTTGTTCGGGTCTGAAGCAGATGTTTATCTGGATGTGTCTTATCCTGACGGTGCGCGGCGGCTGGGTGCATAAGATTTGGTATATACCGGTCGGCTGGGTATGCTGCCATGCCTTTAATATCCTTCGTATCTTCCTCATCGCGCTGTTCGTGGAGTTCCACCCCGACTGGTTCCATGTGCTGCACGACTATATCTTCAAATACATGTTCTACGCTATGCTTTTCGGCCTGTGGGTTCTCTTTGTAGAGAAGGTCCGCGGCGCAAGAGCATAAAAAGAGCCGCCTTGTGAGCGACTCTCTGTCGCGGGCAAACTCCTCGTACATGTACCAAAACTACGTTTTAGTAGTAGGTACTCGGAGCTGCTCCGCTCTCCCCACCGCAAACGCTCCACTGGTTTACGTTGGGGGCCCCATTGGGGATTAGCCATTGGCTTGCTCCCACGCGGCTTTCTCCAGCGACCACAGGTACGAACGCATGGTCTTTTTGCCGTTCGGCTCGTCTTTCTGGGCCTTGAAGGCGGCATTGTCAGCCGCGATCTTCGTCAGGTCTTTACGACGCGCAGCTACCGCTGCTGCAATCTCGCCGAACTTGTTCTGCGCTGCGAGTTCGTCAGCGCTGAAAGGCGTAGAACGGTTGTACGCGTCGAGACGACGGATGTACAAACGCGTGCAGTTCGGGTTGGTTGTTGCGGCCTCGCGGTGTGTACCGATGAGGTACGAACCATGGCTGTGACCATCGGTCTTTTTAGGCTTGGCAAGACTACCTTTGACGTAGTCAATACCGGTCATAAACTTTACAACTGCCATAGTAGTTTAGGTTAAATTGTTAAACTGTTAAATTGTTAAAGTTACGAGCCATTCATTATAGAGGCGGCTCTTTTACCTCTTACTTTTTCCTGACCCCTTGGTATTCCTCGACGGTTTTCGTGGTGATCGTAGCCGTGTTCTTCGTCGAGTCGGCAGACTGAACGTAAGTTGCGGAAGTGGTGACGGTGCGCCAAGCTTTGCAACTACTGACGCCGATGACGAGGCTACTGAGGATCAGTAATGTCAATAAAAATTTCTTCTTCATTTTCATAAATTTTGTTTGTTTGGTTGATGAATGATTTGACGGTTTGAAGTCCGAAAGCGGATGTCAGTACGCATCCAGTGGAGTGCTCGGGTTTAGTGCCCATATGGATTCGGATTCCGTCCCGGTCGGGAACGTCGCATATCTGCGGCATGTCCTTTTGGAATCTCGGCGACCAAGTGTTCTTGAGCGGGTATTTTCCGGCAGGTATGAGGAAGTCGGCGTTCTCAAGCGTTGCGACGCGCACCATGTCCTTGCCGACGGGGATATCCATGGACCCGAAGACGGCGTTACCGTCAGTCGTTTGGCGGGTTAAATTGATTGTAATCATCGTTTTTGCGTTTAAATTTGTAAGTGTAATCAATACCTCGTCGGAAGTGGCTTACAATGACTTCATTACTCCGTAACTCGTGTAATTGCCGCACTTCCTCCTCTTCCCAAAAATTAAAATTTTCGGGAGCCCTTCTTTTTGTAAATATAATCTATTCCAAAAAGACTACCGGCAAAGGTGGCTACCTCTCCGAAACCGATAAGCAGACTCTCGTGAATCTCGCCTTTCGGAGCTATCGCCATGCCGCAGAAAAGGAGTATCAGCCCTCCGACGGAAAGCACTGCAGCGGTAATGAGTTGTATGTCAAAATTACTTTTCACGGTGCAAAAGTAGTATAAAAAAACGAAGCCACCAATGAAGTGACTTCGCGAAGCGTGAGAATCTCACGGTTTTCAGTTTACCGTCAGGTCATAGCCTGCGTAGTTCGAGAATAATTCGGCTTCCGTCCGGTCAAGCCACGCCTCTCCGTCTTCCCGTTTTCGAGCGCGGAGCACGTCTCTTGTCACTCTGCCGTACTTGGTAATCCATCCGTAGAGGAGAATGCTGAGTCCTTGCATGCCCACGTCAGCGTGTATGGCTCTTTCGAGCCGTGCGCAGAGAGTTGCGAGTGTGATAGCGTCCTTTTTCATAAGCGAAAAAATAAACATTGTGTGTACGTTCAAACCTCGATAAAAGGTCGTTCAAGTCTCGTCAGGAATTTTGAACATTTCCTTTGGCTTTCTTGCGCGCCTCGCGTCGGAAGTATCGTTCGACGCAGTGGACGAGTCCGGCGATGCGCGCGAAGGCATCCGGGCAGGAGATGAAAGCATTGCAGAGACGGCCGTCATGCTTTAGGATTTCTTTGCGTTGGCGGTCGGAGAAATGACTCCAGTCGGGCTTAAACCCTCCGGAATACTGAAAGTTGTAGTCGCGGTCGGTGACTTCAACAAGTAAGATGGTTTTCTTAATTGCCATAATCGTAAAAATTGTTTTTTGTTAACACTATGCCAGCCGTGCTGGCGGATTTTCGGTTTCATTAAAAATTTAGAGGTTTAACATCAGTCAATTGGAAAGCTTGGGCGGCTTTGAGCGTATAAACACCATAGCGATCGAAGTACTTTGCCGAGACCATTTTGTAATTCTTCATCATGGTGTTGATATGGTCCGTTCCGTTCCAGTTGTAGGGCGTTGGCACACAGTCTTTGATGGCATAGTACGGGTGGTCTTTGATTTTTGCACCGCGCATTTTTTGCTCCCAAAGCGTGACCCAAATCTGCCGTTGTCGTTGGAGCGAGAGTGTGTTCCATTGTTCCTCTGCGGGTTTGAGCATGTGTGCGTTTTGCGGGGCTACGTAGGGCGAGAGAAGTTCCAACATCGCTGCCCAACTTCTACGCTTCTTGAGTATGTCGTCTAAGGTTTCCATAAAATTTCAAAAAAGTAGTTAGGGAGACTATAGAGGGTATATATACTATGCAGAGAGTCACCCTACTACGAAAAATTCTTTTTATTTTTTGGTTCTTTTTTCTTTTTCTTTTACCGGCAAAGAACGTGGGACGAGGGTCAGCTCGTAGCGGGTGACGAAGCCGAGGAAGCGGCGGACGTCGAAGCAGCGCCATTCTTTGCGGTCGATGTCGTAATAGACGACGGTGGACTTACGCTTCGCGTCCTCGTCGAAATGCTCGTTTTTGGGGACGTTCTCTGAGGGTATGAGCCGCGGGTGACAGGTGCCGCAAGCCTCGCGATACTCGCCGTTCTGCTTCGTGTAAGTGAACACCACTACACCCCTGCGCAGCCAGTCGCGGAAGTGGACAAAATACCAAGCGTAGCGAACGGTATCGCCCCACCGGTTTAGAACCGGAGCAGAACAGCCATTCGGTGACATCGGTTTCTCGTTGTACAGGATATGCGCATAACGTAGCGCAATTGAACTCTTTGTAATCATAAGTTGTTCGTTTTTAAATTTCACAATGGTGGGTCATGTCGTGGAGCATGAGGTCGGCAGTGTCGCGATGGACGAGGATGAGGCCTTTGCGGAGGGCGGCATCAAAGCGTAGGTGCTCCTTACGCGAGAGCCAGATGAGGTTCGCTGGGCGGGTGTCGAACTTGTTACCGTTCAGATGGTGGCACTCGAAGTCATTGCCCTTCTTGTCCTTCGGTCGTGGCCCCCAGAAAGCCGTACAGACAAGGATGTGAACATTGTAGTTCCTACCGCCAATCTTCACATGCGGATAACAACTGCCGCCTTTGTAAGTTCGATTAGCCGGGCTGAACTGGGGTTTGCGTTTGCGCCCTTTGGCATTGAGAATGTTGCCGTCATTGTCGGCGAAATAGATCTTCCCGCCGATGAATTTTGGCGGAATAGGTCTTCTAATAGATAATTCCATTTGCATCACTTCTCGGAGGGAAAAGAACATCTCAACGCGAGACGCCAAGGACCGAAAAGCGGTGCAAAGGTAGAGGTTTGGGCATGCACGAGTTCAGTTTCGTGCAGTTTCCGTGGGTCAGTTCAGTTTTTTGCAGTTTTCTACTTCATTTTTTTCGATATCTAAGGATGCACAAATGAAAGAAACGGCTTGAATAGGTAGCATTTTGGCTCTTTCGGACACGCCCATCTCGCGTAGTTGCGGACGTAGCAGTTTGAGATGGGATGCCAGATGACGCGAACTTATCCCCAACATGTTGGCTATTTCTTTTTTTCTCATTGGACGCGTAGGATGCATACCGGCGTAAATGGGTTCAGAAGTCTGTTGCTTAGCGGCGATTAAAATGGTGTCCATGGCTTCTAAATGGGACTGTGCTGCCATAAAATGAGATTGTAACTCGCGGAATTGGTAATTGGATAAGGTAATCATGATTATAAGATATTTGGGCAAAAAAAATCGCCCGCTTTCGCAGGCGACTATTGGTCTATCTCTGACCGGGGTGATTAGAAACCATCGATGGTCTTCATGAAATGTGTGGCTTTAATAAATCGCGATACTCACGATATGTCATCATTCGGTTACACCCCTTTCCATCTTGGGTGTAGTTAGTGCACCCAAGGAAGGAGTAACGCTCGTTTGTATCTCCGGCTTTTTTCTTCCCCTCTTTAACGATTAGATATCCATCCTTGCATTGGTCACACTTGAGAATAGACATATCGTTACCTTTCAAGTCATTGGTCATAAAATCGCAAATCTCTGGTTCGTTGGAACAAATCCATAGTTTTAGACCGTAAGCTTTTTTATAACGCAGTTGCAATGGATATCCACAAACAGGGCATTTCTTAATTTCACCGGTATTCTCTTGCGGTTTATCGAGTTTACCACGGAGCGTAATGTTGGAATAATCTTTAACCAATTCGCGTACAAACTCGGATGGGCGCTGTTGGGGTGTAACGATATAAACGCGATTCTTCGTGCGTGTAAGGGCCACATAGAAGAGGCGTCTTTCTTCCGCGTATTCAATAGAGCGGTCAGTCTTTACTACGTATTGCAAAATCGGGTCGTCTTGAATTTTAGAGGGGAAACCGAATGCAGAGTCAATTGCATTAATAATAATCACATTGTCATATCCCAAACCCTTGGCACGATGGACAGTCATGAACTCCATTTCGATATCCGCAAAAGTCTTAGATGTGACTGTCCCGTTCTTTTCCCAATACTCAAAGTCCGCTGATTTGGTAAGATTGAAGCCATCAAAATTGTAGCGTCCAAGTAGTAAAATTGATGATTTCGGATTCTCTGCCAAAATCTCTTTCATGAGTTTCTCCACTGTTTCCCCTAGCAAGAAATACTTACCTCCCTTCCCCTCGTACAGCTTACGGTCCACATTCTCCGTGTATGTCTGTATAATAACAGGGTTTGTGATATGCTTTGGTGAGATGAGCGCTTTTTGAATCTGTTCGGTGTTCTTTTGTATAAAACCGCCAGCGATATCAATGATTTCCTGCGCATTACGGTAAGTCTTAGTAATACTTAGTTCCAGACCATATCCAAACGTCTCTTTGAAATGCGTAAAGAGTGTAATGTCTGAACCGGCATATGCGTATATTGACTGCCAATCGTCTCCTACGGCTATTATTTTTGCATTGCACAAGTTGCTCAGTTCCTTGGTGAGATCAAATCGTTGGCGTGAAATATCTTGATACTCATCGACGATAATATACTTAAAATCGGGAACGATATTTTGCTCTTCCGCTTCGCGGAGAATACGTGCCGAGTCGTTAATCATATCCTCAAAGTCAATGGCATGGCGCTCCTTGAGACGTTTGGAATACTCTAAATAGCATTGTTCACAGATTGTTAAGAACAATTTTGTACGTTCATTCTTTGAGGTTGCTCCCCAGGTAGAGAATTTCTCTACCGGATAGCCGTTGGTCTTGAAATTCTGAATAAATGTGCAAACAAGATTGACTAGACGCGAGATATAGCGGTTCTCCTCCGTATTGACAATCTTCTCAAATATCTCCTTTGACGGACGCGGGTGTAACTCAAAGCCGTGCGAAATCAGTTCCTCCTGTAAATGTGTTAGTAAGTCTCTTTCATCGTTATAACCAGAGAAGGTAAATATTAGATCTGTGCCATGTTTTTTATGTAATTTAACTTTGTCATTGACCTCGCTCTTGTACTTGGCTATTTGCTCTGCTGTATAGCGATTGTTACGACCATCTTGCGTAATTCCAAAATGCTCCAGATAAGCAATCTTATCTCCCTGAGTGATAGTGAAGTCCGGTGTATAGACCTTGTATGAATTGGCTATGTTATAAGGATAAGGTTTTTCGTAAGTATAGTCAATGCCCATACAATACAGGAAGTTCGCTATGAGCACCTCTTGTGAAGAGCGCAAAGTTTCACGCGCTATAGTCTGACACTTACCCGTTCGCTCGTTAATAATCTTCTCTGCATATTCATCAATATTTCCCTTAATAGTTGAAAAATCGGCTTTGGAAATATAATTGAAGAAATCATTCAGGTCCTCTCCCTCATACGGAGCATCGAAGTAACTACCAAAGAAAAGGATAAGTTTATCCACCAACTCCGGGTTCTCAAGAATATTGCCTTTGAGATAGTTATTAATGACACTATACATGAAACCTTGGTCGACTACCATCATATGCTCAGCATCTTGGCGGCGAAGAATAGCGTAGCCTGTTTTATGGAAAGTGGTAACAGGACAAGGGATACCAAGATCTTTATTGATTTTGTCACGTAGCTCTCCAACGGCTTTGTTGGTAAAAGAGATAACAAGTATTTGGTCTGGCGAAATGCCTTTCTTTTCCACGAGATAGCGCACTTTGGCTGATACTGTCGTTGTTTTTCCTGCGCCGGCACCGGCAATAACTAAGGTAAAATCTTCATCAGAAAGTACTACGCGACGTTGCTCTTCATCTAAACGTATCTTCGGGTCAACGGGCATGAGCACATTGTCAAGATATTCTCTGTCCTCTTTGAGATGGCGCTGAATATATTTCTCGTTATGCTCGACGATAAGAGAAGATTCTTCGTTGAGACAAACATCTTCAAACTCTACAAGGAACTTATCTACATATCTACGCTCCACAGCATTTTGCTCACAATAATAGTCAAGTGTATTGGCTCTGAGGGCATTCTCGAAGAACGTATATGTTTTTGAATATTTTTCGCGTAAGTCTGCATACTCCGAGCGCGCAATAAAGCGATCAACTTCTTGTAACGACATCAAATCCTTACGAAAAGCCATCAACTCTTTTATTTCTGGAGTCAATGCTTTAAATTCCGCGTTATTGGATTGGAATATGCTTAATATTTTGTAAATAAGCGACATGATAATACGTGGTAGTCAACTTTTGCGGCGCAAAGGTATAACAAAAAATCAGCTCTTTTGGAACTTGTCGATGAGGCGGAGGATGAGTCGTTTGGCGGCGGAGACGACGGTCCATGTCTTGGAGGCCTGCGTCGTATCGCCGGTCATGAGGTCCGGAACGGCTGCGCCGGTCTCTTGCTCCGGATAAACGACAATCCAGCTATGCTTGGCGAAGAAGCGGTTGAGCATGTCGGGCACTTGCTCGAAGAGCGGGTTATAGGATGGGGTGGAGGGCCGTGCATTAATCATGATGATCATATCGTCCGGTCGCATCTGTTTGGCAATCATCAGTACGTCTTCCCAGTTCTCCATCTCTCTATAGGACGCGCGGAGGAACTTGCCTTTGCGTCGGCAGAAAGCCTGTAGGGCGCGTTGCGTATCCACATTGGTAAAGAACACCACTCGGGCACCGATCTGGCTGCTGAGACGGCGGACGAAGCCAAAGCAGGAGATGAAGTCATGCTCTTTCTCCGCATAACGCGGTACCGCCACGAGCAGGCGGTTGATGGTGTTGATGGGTTGATTGGGATGATAGACGATGGCGGCTTTGCTCTGTCCGTTGATGAGTCCCGTAGCTTCGGTCCAGTCGCTCTCCGCCGCAAACTCCGGGTCATGCAGTTCGCTCAGTTCGCTCAGTTCGCGCAGCTCATAGTGTCTATTCTCGCTAACGGTCATCAGCGACCAGCTGTCATCGCGTTTGTCGGCTTCCAGACGTGCCTCTTCCGCCAACGCCAGTTGTTTGGCGGCATACTCGGTGACAAACGAGGCAGAGGTGCAGAGCACGAGGATCATCAGCACGGCGGCATTGAGGATCTCGGCATTGAAGATACCGGTCTCATAACCGATGGTGACGATAGCCAGTGTGCCGGCCGCCGTAGCGTGGGTGAGACCGAACATGACTTGCCGCTCGGGGACTTGGAGTCCGAAGTTCTTCTGCGCCAGCCACGCCGCGAGCCATTTGCTGACGAGCTTGGTAGCAATCATCACGACGGCGATAAGGATAGTTGCCCATCCTTCCCACAGCAGCGAGATATCAATCATCATGCCGACACCCAAGAGGAAAAGCGGCACGAAGAGGTTGTTTCCCACGAAGTTAATGCGCTGCATGACGGGGCTGAGGTTCGGCACCAGTCTATTCATCACCACGCCGCAGACGAACGCGCCAAGGATACCTTCCAGTCCCGCCCAGTCAGCGAGTCGCGCAGAGAAGACCATGAGCGTCATGACCACCAGAAAACCCGTCGTGGGGTCCGTCCAGCGCTTGAAGAACCGCTGTGCGAGCCACGGGAAGACAACCGTGATAAGGACGGAGGCCAAGGCGATGCGGCCGATGAGCTCCCACGTAGAGAAAGCATCTTGGTCGATGAACGCGCCCTTGAGGATGGCAAGCACGAGCAACGCCAGCGAGATAGAAAGCATCGTTCCGCCGATAGCGATATTCACCGCCGGATTCTTCTGTACGCCGTAGCGGTTGACGATAGGATAGGTCATGAGCGTATGGCTGCCGTACATGGCGCCGAGCAACGAACTGGTGATCCAGTTAAAGCCCAGCAGGCGACTCGTCAGCATACCCAACAGGAACGGAAAAATGAACGAATAGAAACCGAAGATGACGGCGTGCGTGCGCTGCTGGCGGAAGTCATTGACGTCCACCTCGATACCCGCCTGCATCATGATATACAGCATACCGATCTTGCCCAGCGTCTGGATAGCCGTACCGCCGCTGATGAGGTTAAAGCCGTACTGACCGACGATGATGCCCACAACGATAAAGCCCACGATGCTGGGAATGCGTAACTTACGGCAGATCATCGGCACGAAGAGAATCGTAGCCAAGACAAGCGCGATGATGGCAAGAGGATTGGTGATCATATGAATTGTCCGGTTATGCTGTTCTTGTTGTTTCTGATATCTTCCACCGTGCCTTCCGCGACTATCTTTCCGCCTCCGCGACCGCCTTCCGGTCCCAAATCGATAATCCAATCGCAGGCCCGGATGACATCCGTATTATGCTCGATGATAACCACCGTATTACCTTTGTCCACCAGTCTCTGGAGCACATTGAGCAGCACACGGATGTCTTCAAAATGCAGACCCGTGGTCGGTTCATCGAGTATGTATAGCGTTTTGCCCGTCGAAGGGCGTGACAGCTCGGTGGCCAGTTTGATGCGCTGGCTCTCGCCGCCCGAGAGAGACGTCGAAGCCTGGCCGAGTTTGATATAGCCGAGTCCGACATCCTGAATGGTCTTGATCTTCCGCAGAATCTTCGGTTGCGGCTCGAAGAACTCCACCGCCTGATTGACGGTCATATCGAGCACGTCGGCAATCGATTTGCCTTTCCAGCGGACCTCCAGCGTCTCGCGGTTATACCGCTGTCCACCGCATGCTTCGCACGGCACATACACATCGGGCATGAAATGCATCTGAATGGTCTTGTATCCGTTACCCAGACACTCTTCACATCGTCCGCCCTTGGCATTGAACGAGAACCGTCCGGCTTTCCATCCGCGGATCTTGGATTCGGGCAGTTGTGCGAACAGGTCACGGATGTCGTTGAAGACATTGGTATAGGTGGCGGGATTGGAACGCGGCGTGCGGCCGATAGGCGACTGGTCCACGTTAATCACCTTGTCGATATGCTCGACGCCTTCTATCGATTTATAGGGCAGCGGTTGCTGTTTGCTGCGGTAGAAACGCTGGCTGAGGATGGGATAGAGCGTTTGGTTGATGAGCGAACTCTTTCCGCTACCGCTGACGCCCGTCACGCAGACCATCTTACCCAACGGAATACGCGCCGTCACATTCTTCAGGTTATTGCCCGTGCAGCCTTTGAGCGTGAGGAAAGCCTCTCCCGACCTCCCCTGAAGGGAAGGCGTTTGATCTCCCCTCCTTTTAGGGAGGTGTTGGGGGTAGGCCACTCTTTCGCCTTTGAGATACTGCGCGGTGAGCGTGTCCGTCTTGAGCAGTTCGTCCGGCGTGCCGCTGAAGAGCACTTTGCCGCCCAATCGTCCGGCTTTGGGCCCTATATCGACTATCCAGTCCGCCTCGCGCATCATCTGCTCGTCATGCTCGACCACGATGACCGAGTTATCCATGTCGCGTAACTCCTTGAGGCTGTTGATGAGGCGTTGATTATCGCGTTGGTGCAAGCCGATAGACGGCTCGTCGAGTATATACAGCACGTTCACCAGCCGGCTACCAATCTGCGTGGCGAGACGGATACGCTGGCTCTCGCCGCCCGACAGACTCTCGCTGCTGCGGTTCAGACTCAGGTAACTCAGTCCTACGGATTGCATGAAGCGCAAACGGGCACAGATCTCTTTGAGGATAGGTACGGCGATGGCTTTTTGTATCTCGCTCAGTTCCGACGACTGCGGCAGTTCGGTCAGCGTCTTGAGTAACTCGTCGATATCCATGTCCGCAAGGTCGGATATAGCGTATGGCCCGATGCGATAACTGAGCGCCTCCTGATTCAGACGCTTGCCGTGGCACTCCGGACACTCGATCCACTCCTCCTGTTCTTCTTCCTCTTCTTCCGATGCCGTTGTCATCTCCACCAGTTGCTCGTACCAGTCATCCTGCTGAATGATCTCGTCTATCTCCGCGGCATTGTCTTTCTCGAGTTCGGAACTCTTGATGCGTCCGAGTCCTTTGCAGCAGGGACACCAACCGGACGGACTATTGAACGAGAAGGTATGCGGCGCGGGCTCCTGATAACTGAGACCCGTCTCCGGACACATGAGGTTGCGGCTGAGGAAACGCGTATGCCCTTGTTCGTCGGCAATGAGCATGATGCCGTTGCCCTGCGTCATGGCTTTGTCCACCGACTGCCGCAAACGATGCAAGTCCTCGTCGCTGCCGTTCGCTTTGGGCTTGAGGCGGTCCACCACCACTTCGATATTATGCGTCTTATAGCGGTCCAGTTTCATGCCGGGAACTATCTCCTGCACCTCGCCGTCCACCCGCACATTCACAAATCCTTTCTTGCGGACGGTCTCAAACAATTCCTTGTAATGCCCCTTGCGGTTATTGACCATCGGCGCGAGGAGCAAGATCTTCTTCCCCGCGTATTCACGCACGATCAGATCGATGATCTGCTCATCGGTATAATGCACCATTTTCTGCCCGGAGAGGTACGAATAAGCTTCTCCCGCCCGCGCGTAAAGCAGACGCAGGAAATCGTACACTTCCGTTACCGTACCGACGGTAGAACGCGGATTCTTACTGGTCGTTTTCTGGTCGATGGAGATGACGGGACTCAAGCCCGTTATCTTATCCACGTCCGGGCGCTGCATCTGACCTATAAACCCGCGCGCGTACGAAGAAAACGTCTCCATATAGCGACGTTGTCCCTCCGCAAAAATGGTATCAAAAGCTAAAGAAGATTTGCCGGACCCGCTGAGTCCTGTGATGACCGTCAGCCGTTTTCGGGGAATGGACACATTGATATTCTTAAGGTTATGCACCCGCGCGCCTATTACTTCTATGTGTCCTGCATCCTTACTCATGGTGTGTGACCGGCGTTTTGATTTGAAAAAAGAGCGCGGTGTGCGCTCTTTGGTAGTGCTACCCGGACTCGAACCGGGGTTTACGGCGTGAGAGGCCGTTGTCCTAGGCCACTAGACGATAGCACCCGGAAACTTTTTTCTCAAAAGCGGGTGCAAAAGTACTGCTTTTTTTTGACATACGCAAATATTTTTGCAAAAAAATGCAGTTTGGGTGCTTTTTTTTCTATCCGCGCCGGACGGATGGACCTATTTTAGACCGACGCATGCGTGGCAACAAACGGATGGCTACAAAACTCGTACACATGTAGTCGCGCGCGAGCGTAGAATAGAAATAGGTGTAAAGGGCATTTTTAGGCGATTTGAGCGACTTTTGGATTTCTATCGGGGGAATGTCGATTTTGAATAAAAATGCAAAAATATGCAAAAAAATTTGCGTATGTTATTTTTTTTTTGTAATTTTGCGCGGTTTTTCGAAAAATAATAACAAAACAATATATCACAATGGAAGAAAACAACGAATTGATTAAGAATGATCACATTATTCCTGTGAAGATTGACGAGGAAATGAAGTCCTCGTATATCGACTACTCGATGTCTGTGATCGTGAGCCGTGCGCTGCCTGATGTGCGCGACGGTTTCAAGCCTGTTCACCGCCGTGTGCTGTTCGGAATGAACGAGCTCGGTAACACGAGCGACAAGCCGACGAAAAAGAGTGCACGTATCGTGGGTGAGGTAATGGGTAAGTATCACCCGCACGGTGACAGTTCTATTTACGGTACGCTCGTGCGTATGGCACAGCCGTGGGCAATGCGTTATTGCCTCGTAGACGGTCAAGGTAACTTCGGTTCGGTTGACGGTGACGGCGCAGCTGCTATGCGTTATACGGAGGCACGTCTGTCGAAACTGGCAGAAGAGATGCTGCGCGACATCGACAAGGATACCGTAGATATGCAGAATAACTTCGATGACTCCTTGAAAGAGCCGGTTGTGCTGCCTTGCCGTTTCCCGAACTTGCTTGTTAACGGCGCGAGCGGTATCGCCGTAGGTATGGCAACGAACATGCCGACGCATAACTTGAGCGAAGTGATCGACGGTTGTTGCGCGTATATTGGCAATATCAAGGCGCGTATGCACGACGCGAGCGTGGAGGAGATCACGGTTGAGAACCTGATGGAGCATATCAAAGCACCGGATTTCCCGACAGGCGGTACGATATACGGCTATCAGGGCGTCAAGGACGCTTACGAGACCGGTCGCGGCCGCGTGATCATCCGTTCGAATGCCGACATCGAGGCAGACGACAACGGTCGTGAGCGCATCGTGATCACCGAGTTGCCTTATGGCGTAGTAAAGAACGAGTTGGTGAAAGCGATTGCCGAACTGGCGAACGACAAGAAGATAGAAGGTATATCCGATATCCAGGACCACTCGAAACGTGATATCCGCATCGTGATTGACGTGAAGCGTGATGCCAACGCACAGGTAGTGCTGAACAAACTATACAAGTTCACGGCTTTGCAGTCGAGTTTTGCAGTCAACAGCATCGCCCTCGTGAAGGGTCGTCCAATGTTGCTTAACCTCAAACAGTTGATCGGTAACTTCATCGAGCACCGCATGGACGTAGTAACGCGTCGTACGAAATTCGAGTTGAAGAAAGCTGAGGAGAAAGCGCATATTTTGGAAGGCTTGATCATCGCGGTAGATAACATCGACGAGGTGGTTAAGATCATCCGTGCAAGCCGTACTCCGGCTGATGCACAGCTCAACCTCGAGAAGCGTTTCAACCTCGACAACCTGCAATCGAAGGCCATCGTCGATATGCGTCTGAGCTCGTTGACAGGCTTGCGTATTGACGAATTGAAGGCTGAGTATGAGGAGATTGAGAAGTTGATCGCTCACTTGAACGAACTGCTTGCAAGCGAGGAGATGCGTTACGATGTCATCAATGCCGAACTTATCGAAATCAAAGAGAAATACGGCGATGAGCGTCGCACCCAGATCGTGAAGATGGCTACGGAGTTCAATCCGGAGGATATGTACGCCGACGATGATATGATCATCACCATCTCGCACCTCGGTTATATCAAACGTACTCCGTTGGCAGACTTCCGTCAGCAGACACGTGGCGGTATCGGTTCCAAAGCCGGTAGCGCGCGTGATCAGGACTTCATCGAGTATGTTCATCAGGCTTCGATGCACTCGACGATGATGTTCTTTACCGAGATGGGACGTCTGTACTGGCTCAAAGTATATGAACTGCCGGAGGGCAACAAACAGTCCAAGGGACGTGCTATCCAGAATATGATCAACCTGCAGACAGGCGACAATGTGCGTACATGCATCAACGTGAAGGGCCTGAACGACCAGGAATACGTCGAGAACCACTTCCTTATCTTCATCACCAAGAACGGTCTGATGAAGAAAACGACGCTGGAGGCTTATTCGCGTCCCCGTGCAAACGGTATCATCGCGCTCGGCCTGCGTGACGGCGACGACTGATCGGCGTGACGCTGACGGACGGCGAGAGTGAGATGCTCGTGGCTTCCTACAACGGAAAAGTATGCCGTTTCAACGAGGCCGGAGTACGTCCGATGGGCCGTTCGGCAACGGGTGTAAAAGCAATAACTTTGGAAAATGACGGCGAAGACCGCGTGATTGGCACGGTTTGTGTAGAGAAGAAAACAGACAAGCATATTCTTGTGATTTCTGAAAACGGATTTGGCAAGCGTACGCCTGTTGACGATGAGGAAGGCAACGCCATCTACCGCGTCACGAACCGTGGCGGAAAAGGCGTCAAGACCATTGAAATAA
>JAGCFX010000027.1 GCA_017649925.1 Paludibacteraceae bacterium
CTAGGAACATCTACATGGAAGTAAGCGCGAGTACCTTTGATGGTAACATCGTTTTCGGAGAACTTCAGTACATTGCCGGACTGCAGATAGAGATTATCTACATCTGCCGGGATAGTTGTTTTTACAAAAGTACCGATGAAATCAGCATTTGTACCACCTGTAGCGGCTGTGGTAGCATCACTGACAGTAAACTCAACACCTGTGAATTGCGGATTAACTACATTGGCAGTCGGTTTGATGAGATACGGTGTACCTTACCAGATGCTGGTTGTCGGAGCAAATTCAAGATCCAGAACCGTTCCATCCAATGTGGCACCGGTCATGTACATCAGTTCCACTCCTGCGCCAAAGGCTGCAACCACTTTTTCTGAAGTAACAGCGAACGGCAAACTGATGGTGTTGTACATGCCACCAACGAATGTACGCGTGAGTTCTACATTAACAGCTGCGCCGCCTACGTTAGCAACCCAAGCGCTGTTATCCGTAGCCATTTCATCAATGATGACGTTCGAAAGAACAGGTGCAACGGTAAAGGTGATAGCCTTAATGATGTTAGAAGAATGTGCTGTTTGATTAATAAGTCTAATAGTGTAGTTTCCTGCAGCAGGAATGGTAATATGATCAGTTAATTCAATATTACCTTTATTCCACTTATCTTCTCCTTGTTCTGTATAACTTTCAAGAGTACTTCCATCATAGAGTTCTACACGATAGTTATGTCCGCTACCATTATCTGGATCAAGATTAAGTGTTACAATTAGTTCTCCAGCAGCTGCAGCATGAACATTCCACCAAACATATTCATTTGTAGGTGTGCCATTGTCGTCGTAGTGAATATCTCCATTGCTTTCACGATACAATTTAGTTGCTTCTAATACAGCGTCTTCACCGAGGAGTTGTCCGGGGAGTTCAGTAACAGCACCACCTTCGTAAGTAGCCACAATATTGACAATACGACCATGAGAATTAGTAGTAGTATTTTGAACTTTTATGATATAATCACCTTCTTCCAGGAAAATGTTATCTGTAGAGAATGTTTTGGGAGCGCCCCAAATGTCAGTTCCCGGTTGAGATACAGATCCTTTTTCAACAGTTTCGTCCGCATTGTAAACAGTTACTAAATAACTATGTCCGTTCTCGCTATTAACACTTGTGGCAAATTTATAGTAGCCGCCTTTAGTAGCATGCATTTTCCATTTAGCCCATTCTTCTGTTACATGACCATCTTCATCATCATTTGTGAAACGGAATTCATCGTTAACATCAACATATGCACGACTAGTATGCATTGCATCAATCGGTAATAATGTTGCAGGAATGTCAATTATAGAACCACCTTCATAAGTAGCCACAATATTGACAATACGACCATGAGAATTAGTAGTAGTATTCTGAACTTTTATGATATAGTCACCTTCTTCCAAGAAAATGTTATCCGTAGAGAAGGTTTTTGCAGCACCCCAAATGTCAGTTCCCGGTTGAGATACAGATCCTTTTTCAACAGTTTCGTCCGCATTGTAAACAGTTACTAAATAACTATGTCCGTTCTCGCTATTAACACTTGTGGCAAATTTATAGTATCCACCTTTAGTTGCATGCATTCTCCATTTAGCCCATTCTTCTGTTACATGTCCATCTTCATCGTCATTTGTGAAACGGAATTCGTCATTAACATCAATGTATGCACGAGAACTTCTTAAAGCATCAACTGGCAACATCGTACATGGGATATTCTGAATAGCACCACCTGCATAAGAGAAGATAACACCTTCAATAACAGTAGAAGAATGACTCGTGTGATTAGTTAATTGTATTTTATAATCACCTTCTGCCGGAATGTTAAGCGTTCCAAGAGTTAAGTCGCCAGCACTCCAAGAATCAGCGGCTTCTGCAATGGAAGTTCCTACAGGATTATTGTCTGTGTCATACAATGCTACTTCATAACGGTGGCCGCTAGTATTGTCTGTCGCAATATTAAGTGTAATTTTGAATGTGCCGCTCTTCTCTGCATGAATTTTCCAAATAGCTTCTCCATCAATTGATTGGTTTTGTGATTGTATATAATTGCTACCATTGAGGGCAAAACTGCCACTCAGCATAGCTTTCTCTCCCAAGAATATATATGGGGTGGCGAAATCTGTTGAAGGAAGAACTTCTGCGGAATGCCAACGCGGGTCGCCGAGATGAGAGCCATCTGTTCCGGCATTACGGGCAGGAGAGATGTTCATGGTCACCCAGTTACCTGCTAAAGAGAAGTCTCCATTTGCTGCATCAGCAAAAAGTGGATCTGCAGTAATATTATCGGTTAGAGTTGGACAAGGACTCCAATTTTTGTAACCACTTGTTAAATTATAAGTCAAGCAGTTGCTTACAGAGCCTCCGTATGCATAGACTGCATATTTTGCATATGCATCTGGGTGTGCAAAAATACAATTGGTAACAGACATTTTACCTAACTTATGCGAACGAATAGGAGAATAGTCCCCTTCTCCAAATAAATTGTTGTAGAACGTACAGTGGTCTACTTTTAATTCAACATCATCAACTATAGGCTCTGTACCCTGATTGCGAACTTCTATTACGCTACCATTCTCACCTGTGCCACGATTTGTGAAAGTAGAGTTAGTGATTATAACACCTTTAGCTGTTTGAACACTTGCGTCACTTGATTTATAAAAGTAGACAGCATTCATAGCGTTATCGTGGAAATAGCAATTGTTAATGATGCAAGAGTCCAAATTGAATTCCGCACTACAGTATATTACATGTGATTTGAAACCATAAAACTCACAATCTTCAAATTTAACAATTTTTCCTGTTGATGTATCATATGGTCTCAAACAGCGTCCTTTGCTTGCATCTGCAGCATCTGAACCATCAAACTTGATGCCGATAAATTTAACGGTTGCCGAATTAAGCAGTTCTGCAAATCGGTTCATTTTAATAATAGGGTGCTTGCCTTCTGCCGGCATGATTGTAACATCTTTGTCCAACAACATGTAATCAGAAGACTCTACATAAGCATCTGCATCACTCATTAACATAATGATGTCTCCGGCTGAAGCATTGTCACGTACTGCGCGTCGGATATTGTCCGTAGCATTCGGTGTAGTAGGGTACACCTCAACTACTGCGGCTTTTGCACTAAAAGCAAGTGCCAAAATAGTGATAAGAAGAAAAAGTTTTTTCATAATATTGAATTTTAAAATGTTAGTAATTCAAGGTTGGGCATAGGAGTAGGGCGGGGAGCCGGATTTGCCTCAAAATGCGGGGCAAAGGTAGTAATAAATAATGAACGTGCGTGCGCGGAAGGAAATGTTTTACAACATACGAGAAATGTTGATTCTTTCTTTTGTGTGTGGTATGGTGTTGAAAATCATAGTGTTATACTGTTTATAGAAGGGGTATATTTCTTTTTTCGTAATGTTTCGAAAAAGAGCGGTTTCGAAAGGAGATTAGACAAGGTTTACGGGTTGGTTATGTGAAAGGAATTTTGACAACAGAAACGAAAGGTAATGAAAGAAGAAATGAAACACTTCGCATGTTTTTTTTGCATATATTTATTTGTCAGTACCTTCGGACTCCGCCTTGGTAGTACCAATTCCCCCGAAGTTACGTTCGCACGATTTTGCGAACGCCAAGCATTTATGTTTAAAATCTATTCATGCAAGCATAATAGAATTTTATCCTAAATTTTTGTACATTCAAATTTTTTGTAGTAACTTTGCGCCGCAAAGTTGTATGCTTTAGCGTGCTAGTATTAAGAAATAATTAAAACGTCATATTATGAAAAGACTTCTAATCGTATTATTTACGTCTTGTTTAAGTACCCTCTTATTGCAGGCGGCGCCTACACTGACATTATCTACATCATCCATTGATTTCGGGGAAGTAATAATAGGTAATGCCACTACACGTACTTTTACCGTAACAAGTTCTGACTTGAAAGGTGATGTGAGTATCAATAGTAGTAATGGGCAGTTGTCAGTTTCGCCGACCAGTATAGCAAAAAACACAGCTACTTCCGGTGCTCAAACTATCACTTTGACACTTACCCCAACAGGTAGCGGCAGCGCAACAGTAACCGTCTCCAGCAAGAATGCTACGTCCCGAACAGTAAGTGTCAACTGGACAGGCATAAGCAGTTGTGGTCCGGCAGCAGTGTCGGGAGGAGAAGTCACCCTTCCCGGAACGGTCAACAAAGCTAACAAATATTCCGCTAGCGGCGATATGACGTATTATAATACGGATTATTTCGATTTTGGTCCTTCTAGCGCAGCGAATCTTGGTCGCTGGGCAGAATGGAAAATTAATTTAACTCATCCGGGCCAATATTTAATCACGGAAGATTATTATTGTAGCAACGGTCATGGATGGCAATTCCAACTGAAGGATGCTTGCGGCAACGTGGTAGCAACGTATCTGACCGGAAACTTGGAAGGAAATACAGGCACTAAGGCTTTGGGCACTTGGAATTTAAGTAGTTTGCCGGCCGGAGTTTATACCTTGCGTGTTATGAATGTCCGCGAATGGAGTCAGCCCAAATTACGGAGTTTGACATTTGAATATGACGGAGAGATAATACCAGAGGAGCCGGTTCTTCCTGCAGATCCATCCGGGACATCGAGAACATATACAGCGGATAACACAACAATTTTCCCGAATCCGGAGCGAGGATTTATAGATCAGTTAGAGAGAGTGGTTAGCACTTCAAACCGTTATTGCGTGAAAGGAAGAGAATGGTATTTTGAAGAGTCCGGAGACCGCGAGACAGAGCGCCTTGTATTAGTGCTTTATTATCTGGATAATTACAAGAACTCCGATTTACCCTCAGAGATTATCAATGCTTTTGACGAAGATATGCAGGTGTTGCGTAATTATGGTTATAAATGTATTCTTCGTTATGCATATACCAACTCGGATGCCGGAGATATAGGATATGATGCACCTTTATCCCGTGTACTCGGTCATATTAACCAACTTAAGGCGAAGTGGGCAGCGAATAAAGATGTTATATATGTCTTCCAAGCAGGTTTTGTAGGCGCATGGGGCGAATGGTACTATACCTCTAATTTCGACAACAAGAGTTCTCATATGACGGATAGTCGTCGATCGCTGGTAGATGCTTTGGTAGCAGCCCTTCCGACGGATATGTTTATACAGATACGTACCCCGCAGTTAAAGACAGAGTATATAGGTAGCACTTCCCCGATTTCTTATACAGAAGCATTTACGGGAACACCTAAAGCCCGCCTCGGACATCATAACGATGCATTCTTGTATGGTCCGGAGAATATGGGAACCTATAGCGACACAGCGACACAAAAACCTTATTTAGCACGTGAAACTAACTATGTGCCCATAGGTGGTGAAACGAATATAGAGAATGAGCCGGAGATCAGCACCTATGCCACATATGCCAAGACAACGGGTGAGATGAGCCGTTTGCACTGGACGTATTGTAAGGGCGGTTGGCCGGAAGTGACCATGACTACATGGAAAGGGAACGGTACATTCGATGAGTTGAACAGGAAGATGGGTTATCGTTATCAGTTAGTGAACGGTACTTACACAAATTCCGCCCCGCAAAACGGAACGATGCGTGTGCATATGACCATCCGTAATGCGGGTTACGCACCGCTCTATAACGAACGTCATGCCTATATCGTGTTAAAAAACGGAAGCGGGACATATCCTCTCCAGTTAAGTTCTGATCCCCGTCGCTGGAGACCAAACGGCATAGAGACAACCATAGGTGAAGATTTGGATTTGACAGGTATCCCGACCGGAACATACAACCTATATCTCTATTTGCCGGATATTCATTCATCTATAGCAAGCGACCCGCGGTATGCAATTCGTTTTGCAAATACGGGAGTATGGGACGGCGCGACGGGATATAACAACCTGAATGCCAGCATCACTATCACTGCAGCAGCGGTAGAGCCGACATTGACGGTAACACCGGCATCGGTTAATTTCGGCGATGTGATGACTCAGATGACTCATAATAACAGTATAAATGTGACCGGCATCAATTTGAGCGCTAATGCAACGGTAAGCAGCAATAATCCGGTACTGACCGTTTCGCCGTCAACCATCACACCTGCCGCTGCGGCGTCCGGTCAGACAGTGACGCTATCGCTGCATCCGACAGCCACAGGAAGCGGAAATGCCATCGTGACGATAGCCAGTACAGGAGCCGAGTCCAAGGTGGTGAACGTCAGTTGGAACGGAACGGCAGTGACGGCAGTAGAGTTGCCGGGAACGGTGAATAAGAGTAATGTGAGTGATGTGAGCGGCGACATGACTTATTACAACACCGATTACTTTGATTTCGGTCCAACGGATGCGCTTAATACCGGGCGATGGGCAAAATGGACAATTTATTTGAGCACTCCTGCACAATATTCGGTTTCCGAAGTATGGGAAACGTATAATTCGCCCACATGGGGATTGCTGAGCCACTCATGGGAATTCCAACTGATGGACGGAGAAACTCCAGTAGGCGATCCTTATATCACCGCAAGTACCAATTCTCCCGGAACTGTGAATTATGCAGCCAAGTGGGATTTGAGTGCTGTGCCAGCAGGTGTATATACACTGAGGGTAAAGAATGTTTATGAATGGGCGCAGCCCAAGTTACAAAGTATCACTTTCTCATTGCCTGCGTCCAATTATACTGTTACATGGGATGCGGAGACGAACGGCGGAACCTGCGGAACGGCTTCTACGAATGTAACGGCAGGCAATGCCATAGGAACATTACCTGTGGCCAGCAAGGGTGGTTATACGTTCTTAGGTTGGTTCACAGAGAGTTCCGGCGGAACGCAAATCACTGCCTCTACCGTGCCTATGGGTAATGTGACGTATTATGCGCAGTTTGCAATGCCGGAATATGTGATTTTCGATAACAATAATGGCGCAGGTGATGGAAACTGGTCCACAGCAAGTAACTGGCAAGGCGGCGTATTGCCGACAATAAGTCAGACAGCACGGATCTATAAGCCTTGTACAGTAGATGTGACAACAGCCGTAGCGAAAGAAGTGCTGATAGCAACAGGCACGGGTTATACCGGTCATTTGACTATTGCTCCAACGGCAGGTTTGCGCGTCGCACAGAAGGTAAGGAAAGCCGTTGACGGTAATTTCGGTTCTCCGACGACAGTCGGTGCAGCAGATCTAACGATACAAGCTTCGTCAGCAGGACAGGGAGCATTGGTATTAGGGACGGAAGACGGCACGGCACAAGCGACAGTGCAGTTATACAGCAAAGCCTATATCGATACGCATAAACACTGGCAGTATATGGGTGTGCCGTTTAGCAATAATCCTTCGGCGCTGAGTCTTTTCTCCGGCGGATATATGTATCGTTGGGATGAGGCGAGTGCTGCTGGATGGAACAGCGTGAGCAGCAGTACAACGCTCAATGCTTTTGCCGGCTATTCGTTGTGCCAGCCTGCTGCGAAGACATACGAAATGACAGGAACACTATGCGCTTCGTCCAACCGCAATCTGACCGTTTCTCATACTTCGGCCGGACAGAGCGGTGCGAACCTCTTCTCTAATTCATGGACAGCACCGATAGAGATTGCTTCGTTTGAAGACGGCGACTTCTCCACTGCGGCTATAGATAAGACAATATATCTCTTTAATACAGGTTCGCTGGCGGAATATACGGCTATCGGCGGCGAAGCGAATACAGGCAGCAGCCCGGGACAGTTCTTCGCAATACCTATTCACGCGGCGCCTTATGCCGTAGGTCTGCCGACGGTTATTCCTCCGATGCAGGGATTCCAGGTGATGACGACGGCAACGGGTGGTTTGACACTTAACTATGCCCGATTGACAGCACCGTATGATGGTTCTCATCTGGCAACTGAGCCACTCAAAGCGCCAAAGAGTGAAGAGACGCCGGATGTGCTGCGGCTTACTGTTTACGGTCAATCGGGTCAAAGTTCTTCGGATAGATTCTATCTGCTCAAGCATTCTGCATGCACGGAAGGATTCGATAACGGTTGGGACGGAAAGAAGATCTTAGGCAGCGATGTAGTATCGCTTTATTCTCTCAGTCCGGATGGAAACATGGCGGTAGATAGCCGTGGGGAAATGTTAGGAACCGATATCGTTTTCTGCGCGGGAACAGATACTCATTATATTATAGAGATGTACTATACCGGCGTACAGACGCTTTATCTCTTTGATCGCGTGGAGGGAGTATGTGTGCCTATTATCAGCGGAACGAATTACAGTTTTGAAGCAGCATCTAATGCAGCGCCTTCTATCCGTTTCCGCATTATTGCCAATGATGCTACCGGAATAGACCAAGTACAAAATAACGAAGAACCAAGTACCAAGTTGTTGCGAGACGGGCATTTGTATATCCGTCATGCAGGCAAACTATATGACGCACGAGGCAGGAAAGTGAGTGAATGAGCAAAAGGCGGGTTAAAATAGTACTTATCGCCATGGCAGTGATAGCGTGTTTTGCCGTCACTGTATCTTCGTTGTTTCGTGCGCTGAATGCGCCGGAAGCGAGGATTCAAGTTCTAAATACCCGCTATCAAGCTATCGAAGTCCATCGTCCTTCATCTGATGCGCCGAAGGTGGGTTTATCTCGTCGGTTGAAAGGGTTCGGGTTTAGAGGAAGGCAGATAACCTATAGTACAGAGTTTAATGCCCCACAGTCCCCTAAAGGGGAAGTAAATCCGTTCGATGCTTCGCCGTTTACGTATCGGTTCTCTTCGGCAACGGTACATAGCACCGGAAGCGGAGGTATGGCCCCACAATCCCCTAAAGGGGAAGGGAAATCGGTTACGAGTAACGGGTTACGGGAGAGTAGTCAGTTTTCCACTTTCGTTCCGTTGATGGCAGTTAACAGTTCCGCTTTCTCGGTGAACAGAGAAATGGCCGAGAGTTCGGGCGAGTCGGTAGCAGGTGCATCGATAAAACGAATCGCTCCACCGGGTGACGGAGGATCAACGATAGGCGGCACGCCGAATATTGCTCCTCCGGGCGATGAGGGAGAATTGTTAGGTTCGCCGGTAGGCGATGTGCCGATTGTATTGATGCTACTCCTTATCATATTATATAATGTCTTATTAGTAAATAAACCAAGATAAAAGAAACGGAAGTGCTGTGCACCTCCTTTTTTTTATGCTTTGCGGCGGATGAGCGTAAGAAATCCGTAGCCGCAAGATAAGAGTACCAAGAACCATAGTGCATCGCCGAGAGGCAACTGATGTCCGGGGCCATCTGGTCCGGGACCCGGTGTAGGTGGCGGCGGAGGCGGAGGACCTGCGCCGAGTAGCGGAGCTCCTGCTCCGCCTTTGGGAGCATTGATGCTACCAATATTTTGGTACGAAGAGATAGAAGATATCGTTTTAAAATTACCGTTTTTCATTCCTCCGTTGCTTGCTCCGGAAGTGAAATCACTGCCACCGCCAGCGGACATTCCGCCACCTCCATTGCCGGAATGTTTGTATTTGTCAGTAAACAGCGTTTTGCCGAAGACTTGTCCGTTAAACGGCGTAGATTTACCTTTGCCTTGGACATGAGGAATATCCATGGGCGTAACACCCTTGGGCTGTAGCATCGGGTTAGCAAAAGCGGGGGTTTCTCCTCCCACAGAAGGATTAGCAACAGTACCAAACTGCTGCGCATGTATTGCTGTAGCGATTAACAACCACAGCACGAGAAGGCTATATTTAGAATACAATCTTATGTACATGTTTTCCTGCGGTTGTAGTTAGATAAACAATATATGTGCCATTCTGCGGCAAAGCAAGCGGTTTGTTGAAATCGTTAGTACGATGGAGAACGAGTCGTCCGTCCGCCGTATAAACGGTCATATCAAGAATATCGAAGGATGCATCGTTTTTGATCTCATCCCATCCGGATGGTATCTCATTCCGGCGAGCGATGATCTCGAATCGTTCTTCGGAGACGGAGTTAAATGCCATGAAGGAATAGGTATTTCCTGCAGCGATAGCGACGGTGTCATTCGTAGTGAGATCGCGGAGATAGAGCCCATCTTCCGTAGAAGAGAAATGGAGGGTATATTCGGAATCTTCACCTACGCGGAAAGCGATCCGTTTGCCATCGAAAGCGGGCGAAACATCCACTGCGAGATCCAGGTCATTCGTGCGGGTCATGAGTTGCGGCGCATAGGATTCACCTTCGAATTTCCATCC
>JAGCFX010000028.1 GCA_017649925.1 Paludibacteraceae bacterium
CCTGAAGATACGCCACACTCGCCGTGATGAACAGACCTTTGGGGTCGTTCTGCTTGAAAGCGAGCATCTCGTAATGATAGATGGAGTCAAAATTATGCACTATGGAAGCGGGGATATCGACCGCCATATCTTCCTCATCAACAACTTGTTTGTTACCGGACGTGCACGCTGCCGTCAGCGCGCATGTAAAAGCCAAAAGGAATATTTTTTTCATATGTATATAAATAAAGGCAGCACGCACGAGTGTGCGCACCGCCTTATAACGATGTCATTGTTCTATTTCTCCTATGTAGCGATATGCAACATGGGGGGGGTAAAATTGAACATTGATTTTTGTATTGTCATTTTGCTCTCAATTGCGGGTGCAAAGGTACAACAAAAAAATGACATACGCAAGAAGGTGTGCCATTTTCTTCACATTTATTACGATTGCTCGTGGTCGTATAATATCTAATTCATCGGTTCGTAGGCGCGCCATTTGTTGATGAGTGCGGTGATGTCTTGCGGCCATTCGCTATCAAAGAACATGCGCTCGCCTGTGCGCGGGTGCGTAAACCCGAGCGTGCGCGCGTGCAGCACTTGACGGGGACAGAGCGCGAAGCAGTTCTCAATAAACTGCCGGTATTTCTGAGTGCGAAGACCCTTCAAAATCTCTTTTCCGCCGTACTTCTCATCACAGAAAAGCGGGTGTCCGATATGCTTCATATGTACGCGTATCTGGTGTGTACGGCCGGTCTCCAAACGGCATTCCACGAGCGTCACATAGGGGAAACGCTCCAATACACGCCAGTGCGTGACGGCTTCTTTGGCTTGCGGACAGTCCTCCAAGTCCCATACGCGATAGATGGTGCGGTCGCGATTGTCACGCGCCAGCGCGCCCTCAATAGTTCCGCTGTCCTCTTTGAACGTGCCCCACACGAGTGCATTATAGGTGCGCTCCGTCGTATGATCAAAGAACTGGCGGGCAAGGTGCGCTATCGCTTCCGGCGTCTTAGCAATCAGCAGCAGACCGCTGGTGTCTTTATCGATGCGGTGCACCAGACCGATGTCCGGATTATTGATGTCAAGCGTTTGACGTTGTTTGACATTGTTTGAGATAGTTTGAAAATGCCAGGCCAAAGCATGCAGGAGTGTATGCTCGTAGTTGCCATGGCCCGGGTGAACAACGAGTCCGGCAGGTTTATTGACCACCAGCAGGTCGTCATCTTCATACACGATATCGAGCGGTATATTCTCCGGCGTGACGGTATAATCGCGCGGCTCATGATCGAGCAGCACCTGAATGACATCGCCGGGTTTGACGCGGTAGTTAGAGGCGACTGCTTGACCATTGACCCACACGTTCCCTGCGTCCGCAGCCGTCTGGATACGGTTGCGGCTGGTATTGGTCATGTGGGTGGCGAGGTATTTATCGATGCGCTCTTTGGCTTGCCCTTTGTCCACCTCGCATCGCCATCGTTCCCACAGGAGGTCGTCTCCGACGACATTGGTTATTTCTGATTGGTCATCGGTCATTGGTCATCGGTCATTTTAGAACCAACTTTCTTCCTCTTTTTCCTGATAACTGTTGCTGGCTGCTTTCTCGATGTCTTTGGATAGATGGAGCGTCACCGTCTCACCCTCAATCAGTTGTTCTCCGGCGCGCGGAGACTGGCGATAGACATACTGCGGCACGCCTTCTTCCGACTTCTCGTCATAATAGACACCACCGACGGTCAAGCGGTTTCGCAGCAGCTGTTGCCGTGCGTCTTGCAGCGTCATGCCCAATACGGAAGGTACGTTCACTGGGTCTGTGCCTCGTCCGAAACCGACGACCAGTCGCACGCGTGTACCCACCGGCAGTTTGGTGCCCGGCGCAACGCTCACGCCTCCGCACTTGACATCCAGCACGAGGTCGCGGAAGGCGGACGGCTCGTAGTCATAGGTGCTATCTACCTTCAATCCCAGTCCGCGCAGAGTAGTCTCGGCTTGCCGATAACTGATGTCCTGCAGGTTAGGCATCGCCACTTGGCGTTTGGTGGTGGCATTGATAACGACATACACCTCCCGGCCGTGTTTGGCATGACTGTTCGGTTTCGGGTCCTGCTCGACGATCGTACCGAGCGGCACTTTATCCGAATAGGTGGAGTCAATGACGACGAGTTGCAATCCCTGTGCATCTAATAGCGGACGCGCTTCCGCTTCCACCAATCCGCGCACATCATTAACCTCCACTTCCACACCATGCTGCGTGTAGCGCTGGAGATAAACAATGAGCACTGTCAGCAGAACGAGTACCACGACTATGGCCAAAACCACATTTCCCCCCACAAATTTGAGGTCATTTTTGTCAAAAAAGCCCTTTTTTATCATAAATTGCAAAATTAAGTGTGCAAAATTACAAAATTATTTGCACATATGCAAAAAAAGTATTACTTTTGCAGCGTTTTTCGCACAAAGGCGAGAAATTAATAGTATTTTAAGCTTAAAAAACAATTGGAATTATGAAAAAAATGCTTCTTATCGTAGCTGTTGCATTCGCTGCAATGAGCTGCGGCAACAAGTGCTGCGAGAAAAAATGCTGCCAGGACACTGTTGCTAACGACACCGTTGAGGTTGTTGAGGCTGTAGAGGTAGCTGAGTAATCAGAACTTGTTAGCTGAAAAAAGAAGCGACGCAAATTGCGCCGCTTTCTTTTTTTATTTTTGTATCAAATTCTTTCCCGTCATTTCTTCCGGCTGCTTGATACCCATGAGGTAGCAGATAGAAGGCGCGACGTCGGCCAGGATACCGTTCTCCACGTGTGCGCGTGTGTGTTCCTTACTAACATATACGAACGGCACAGGGTTGAGCGAGTGGGCGGTATTCGGCGTACCGTCAGGATTGATGGCGTTATCGCAGTTACCGTGGTCGGCAATGACGATGATCTCATAGCCGTTGTCCAGCGCCGCCTCAATGACCTTATGGCTGCACTCGTCAATGGTCTTCACAGCTTTCTCGATGGCTTCATACACGCCGGTGTGACCCACCATGTCGCCGTTGGCGAAATTAAGCGTGATATAATCGAACTTCTGCGTCTTGATAGCCTCCACCAGCGCGTCCGTCACTTCCGGCGCACTCATCTCCGGCTTCATGTCATAGGTCGGCACTTTGGGACTCGGGATAAGGATGCGTTCCTCGCCCGGGTACTCCGCCTCGCGCCCGCCGTTGAAGAAGAACGTTACATGCGCGAACTTCTCCGTCTCGGCAATACGCAGCTGTTTGAGCCCGAGTTTGCTGACCACCTCGCCCAGCGTGTTCTCCACGTTCTCTTTCGGGAAGAGGATGTGCAGGCCCTGGAAGGACGAGTCATACGGCGTCATGCAGCAGTAGTGGAGGTTAGGGATGATGTGCATGCCCTGCTCCGGCATATCTTGCTGCGTGAGGACGATGGTGATCTCTTTCGCGCGGTCGTTGCGGTAGTTGAAGAAGATAACGACATCGCCTTCGGCGATACGTCCGTCACAGGTGGCGTTCACCAGCGGCTCCATGAACTCGTCGGTGTCTTTGTTCTCCTCCGTGTGGCGGTCATAACAACCCTGCACGGCTGCCACCATGTCGCCGTCCGTGATCTGCAAGCCCTTGCCCGACACCAATTGGTCATACGCCACTTTGATACGCTCCCAACGTTTGTCACGGTCCATGGCGTAGAAACGACCGATGATAGAAGCAATATGTGCGCCGTTGGCGTCGCAGACACCCTGCAGGTCCTGGATAAAGCCCTTACCGCTGCGCGGGTCGGTATCACGACCGTCCATGAAGCAGTGTACAAACGTCTTGTCTCCCACGCCGTAGGTGTTGGCAATCTCCACTAATTTAAACAGATGGTCGAGGCTCGAGTGTACGCCGCCGTTGGAGCATAAACCCATGATATGCAACTTCTTACCGTTTGCTTGCGCCGCTTTGTAGGCAGCGATGATCTCCGGGTTCTGCATGATGGAGTCATTGCGGATGGCGCGGTTGATTTTCACGAGGTCCTGATACACCACACGTCCGGCACCGATATTGAGGTGACCCACTTCCGAGTTACCCATCTGCCCGTCCGGCAAACCTACGTTCTCACCGCTCGCTTGCAACTGCGAGTGCGGATAGTTAGCCAACAGCGCATCCCAGTGCGGCGTCGGCGTCACGCTGATGACATCGGCTTTACTCTTGTCGCCGATTCCCCAGCCATCTAAAATCATCAATAATACTTTACTCATATTTTTGTTTTCTTTGTTGTTTTTCTTTTCACAACTTGTCCCTCCGACAAGCATAATCATGCTCAAAATAAGAAGAAAAAAATATTTTATTCTTTTTACCATAGGAGAGTGTACATTATAACCAATGCAACAATAATAATGGTTGCACCGATATTAAATGCGCGGTCTGTCTTAAATAGACTCAAATCAATCTCCACTGCCTTCGGATCTTGCTTTTTATCCTTTGCGTTCGAGCGCAGATAGATACTGAGCACGAGGAACATCGTTGCTAAGAAGAAGATTGCCTCCACGCCGTAGAGTCGCAGTGTATCTACCTGATAGCCGATGATACCGAACGCAGCGCACGCGAGTGCTGCCACGAAGAAGACACGTGCCCAGATGAGCTGTGTGCGGACAGAGAGTGCGTCCAGCGGCTCCGCAGGGATAGCGCGCTTCGACAGCAACGACATGCCGATGAAGATGACTGCCAGGCATGCGAACACATAGCCCATTCGCAACAGGAACGGCACATCCGGCAGCAGGAACTTGAATAGGATGGAGAAGACGAACGTACCGATGGCGGTAACGATAGCCGCCGCGCCGCTGGCACGTTTCCATAGCAGTCCCAGACCAAAGATGACCACTACGCCCGGGAACACAAAGCCCGAATACTCCTGTATCACTTGGAAGGCCTGGTCGGCACCACCCATGATCGGATAAACGGCAATCAGCGCGAGTAACAACGCGCAGATAGAGGTCAGACGACCGACATTGACCAGTCGTTTCTCCGAGGCTTGCGGATTGATCAACTGCTTGTATATATCCATTGTGAATATAGTGGACGTGGAGTTGAACATCGAAGCCAACGATGAGATGACCGCCGCTGCCAATGCCGCGAACGAGAGTCCTTTGACCACTACCGGCGTGAAATTGCGGATGAGGAATGGATAGGCGTCATCAGAACGGGCGATAGTGCCGCTGAGCAAGTCACCCAACTGGTCATACACGGGAACACCGTTATAGGTGCCGTTGATGATATAGAACGCGCACACGCCGGGAATACAAACGATGAACGGTATCAACAACTTCAGTCCTGCTGCAAACAGCATACCTTTTTTGGCTTCGTTGAGATTCTTCGCTGCCAAGCCTTTCTGGATGATATACTGGTTGAAGCCCCAATAGCCGATATTCGAAATCCACAAAGCGCCGACGATGACCACGATACCCGGGATGTCAAAATACGGGTCATCAACAATGTTCGCTATCGCCTCGTTGCGCGAGACAATCAGATGGAAATGTCGGTCGCCTTCGATAGTACCCAGATGGGAGTATATCTCTGCAAACGCTCCGAATGCACCGCCTTCAATATGCAGCGCATCGCCGATGACATTGAGTGCCGCGAAAGCCGTGATCAGTCCGCCACCCACGAGGAACGTCACCTGCATCACATCGGTCCATGCCACGGATGCCAAACCGCCATAGATGGAGTAGGTGCCCGCGACAAGGAAGAGGATGAGTATGATGGTCAGCAGCGTGAAATCGACATTCATACCCAGCAGCACACCGTTCACAGCCGGCAGGCCGAGAATCATCTTAATCGCCAGCGCACCGAGCCATGCCACGGAGGTGAGGTTGATGAAGACATACAGGAACAGCCAGAAGATAGAGAAAGCCAATCCGACACCCCAGTTATAGCGCTCGCGGAGGAACTGCGGGATGGTGAAGATCTTTCGCTCTATCATCACCGGCAACAGAAACTTCGCGACGATGATAAGCGTCAACGCCGCCATCAACTCGTATGCCGCCATCGCGATACCCGAACGGAAAGCCGAGCCCGACATACCGATGAACTGCTCGGCAGATATGTTCGCCGCAATCAGCGAAGCACCTACTGCCCACCAGGTCAGGGTATTACCCGCCAGGAAGTAATCCGTGGACGATTTCTCCTGCCCTTTCTTGCTGCGAGATAGGAACAAACCCATCCCCACCAAGATGACAATATACAAGCCGAAAACCAAATAGTCCGCTAACGCGAAGCCATTGGTGCTTAATGCCTCTAAAATGCTATTCATAAGAGCCTATTCTTCTACAATAAACTCCGGTGTATAGGGTTTGGAGTATGAACCCTTCTGCTCATCGTTCTGGAAAAGGAAGGTCTCTTTCGAGATGAAGGTGTTCTTCAGAATAGAAGAATAGTACCTCAGCTTGATATCTCCCTCGTCACCCGTCGGAGGAGTGATGTAGAGGAAGAAGAG
>JAGCFX010000029.1 GCA_017649925.1 Paludibacteraceae bacterium
GCCCGGAGCCTATTCTCGCTTGGCATTGCTGCCTTCTCTGCGAGCCGAATACACCCGCGCAGGATACCATCTGCAACTCGTCGCAAGTTACCAATTCATGCACGACGACATGCTCATGGACAATGACTACACACCCGCAGATATATTCACACTCCAGCAGACTCAACGCCAGCACAATGCCACTATCGACGCTTTGCTCCGCGCTCCCAAACCATGCGACTGGTACGACTGGACTGTCGGTTTCAGTTCTTTTGCTACAGCCAACAATATGAATGCACCCGTCACTTTTATGCGACAGGGTATAGACCAACTCATTCTCGGTAACGCCAACCGAGGCATACAAACAGCTTTCCCGGATGACTCTTTGTGTATAAGCAATGTCACCATGCCTATTCCGAGCAAATTTGACTTGCTCAACATTGGAGCGGCCGTTTACCACCAGAGCCATTTCCGTTTCGGACAATGGCACATCAATGCCGGAGTGCGCATCGACTACGAGCACACACGAATGGACTACCTCAGCACTGCCGATGTCAACTACCGCTTTACGATGATCATGACTGATTTTGAAACCGTTCATACAGAAATCAGCGGAACGCAAGCTGCCAACTATATCCAGGTTCTGCCACGCCTGGCCATCTCCTATGACGCGCCATGGGCTACCATCTACGGATATGCCGCCAAGGGCTACAAAGCCGGAGGATACAACCCGCAGATATTCAGCACTATCACTCAAAACCAGGTGATGACCGATTTGGCAGCCGATATGGGTATGCATCTCGCTATTGCCGACCCGATGTTCTCCGATGTTGCTATCACGGCTTATCGTCCCGAACGGGACTGGACCTTCGAACTCGGCGCACACTTCACTCCGGCCGAAGGACTCAAAATCGATATTGACGGCTTTCATATACAATGTTATGACCAGCAAGTGACCATCTTCCCGAACGGAAAGACCACAGGACGTATGATGGCCAACGCCGCTCACTCACGTATCTGGGGAGCAGAAACAGCCCTGCACTACCGCTGGCAACGCGGCAATTGGCAGGGACTCGTTGACGCCTCGTACGGCTTCACTGACGCACGGTTCATCGACTTCAACGATGGTATGGGAGACTATTCCGGCAACGTCATCCCTTATGCGCCGCAACACACACTCCACGGACTCCTCTCCGCCGAGTACCGCGTGGGACGCAAATGGCTCAGAAGCATCGGATTGTCTCTCAAGGGAGACGGCATCGGACGCATCTACTGGAACGAACAGAACGACTGCTACCAGCCCTTCTACGGACTGCTCGGCGCTACACTGAACATAGAATGGAAATACGTCAAACTGCAATTATGGGGCAAGAACCTCACCGGCACGAAATACGACGTCTTCTATTTCCGCTCCATGAGCAACGACTTCCTCCAACGTGGCAAACCACGCGAGTTGGGCGCGAAAATACTCTTTGAAATATAAGTATTTTTTTAGTTAGTAATATAAAGTAAAGTTTTAAAATTGTTAAAAAAATGAAAATCATTAACAAACTGCTATTTGCAATCTGCGTTGTGTTGGTTGGTTTCTTCGCTTCATGCCACATTACCAACACAGAAGAACCGACCATCAATCCGACTAACGAGGAGGGACAAACAACCGAAGTTTTTGAGGCAAGCGGTATCCTGACTATCCCAACTTCCGGATTCACCAAAGAGAATATTCGCACCAAGATTGTCTTGGCCGGACCGGATTCTATGGACATCTACATGTACGAAGTTAAGTTTGCTGCAGCCATGCCTGTTACTATCGACATGATCATCAGCGGCGTTCACTATGCCAAAGAAGGCAACCAAATCAATTTCCACGGTGATGGCATCGTTCCGACTGCCGGAAACAAACCGTACGAAAAACATATTGTTACCAACCTCGTTGGTACTATTACTGCCGATTCCATTAAATTGTCCAACAACTACGGCTCTACACCGAGCGTGTATGCCGGCAAATTGGTTTCTACTGACAATAAATAATCAGACATGAACTTTTCAGGAATAATAGTTGGCGCAGCCGTGTTCTTCAGTATTGGTATCTTCCACCCCATTACAATTAAGTTGGAGTACTATTTCGGCCGCAAAGGTTGGTGGGCATTCTTCATCATGGGATTGATTTTCACTATTATCTCGCTCTTCATGGACAACCAGACTGTCTCTACTATCTTTGCAGCACTCGCATTCTCCGCTTTCTGGGGAATACACGAAGTGCTCCAGCAGGAGATGCGCGTACTGCGCGGATGGTTCCCCGAGAATCCGAAACGCCACGAGTACTATGAGCGCAGAAGAGAAGAACTGAAGGACATCCTCAAAGGCGGTCCGAGCCACGATCATCTCAAAGAAAAGATTTGTAACAAATGAACAAGCGTTTTCTATATTACATTGCCGCATTCATTTGGGGCGCACCCGGCATAGCCATCGCTATCAAGGGCTGTAAGGCATATTTGACCATGCCTGAAAACGAGTTGTGGTGGCTATGCCTCATCACTTTGGCAGTGATCACTTCCTTCATCCTCATGTTCAGACGTATTGTGGACAGGTATTGCGCACTCATCGATGCCCAACCCGACCAGACCACCATCTGGCGCACTTTCCCGCCACGCGGATGGATCTTGGTGGTATGTATGATGTGCTTGGGCATGGCGTTGAAATTCATTCCGTGGATTTCTGCTGAGTTCACAGCATCGTTCTACTCCGGCCTTGGACCGGCACTTATCATCGCGGCCGTTCGCTTTATGCGCCACGCGTAGAACACTTAACAAGACTTCATTCATTCAGTCATATGTCAATAATCCAAACAGGGGCATCACTTAGTGTGGTGCCTCTATTGGCTTGTATGGTTGGCAGTGATTACACCAAAACGGCATGTTCTTCATTCTGGTCTATATTGGAACTGTTCGAACAAAAGAAGCGCGTCGAACGCGGTTGGTTTCCCAAGAATCCGAATAAGAAGAAGTAATAAGCTTTCAGATTTCAGATTTTCCCCCTTACCGAGGGGGACGGGGGTGTATTTTACTCCTCGACTTTCGCTTTAGGTATAAAGTTGGTAAATAGAGCTTCGCGAAGAGGACCGAAATTTAGGTCCGGCTTTGGCATGTACAAATCTTCGTAATTCTCATATATACAATCGATTGCTCTATCCCAAAAACGTGTCATATAAATGGTCGTACCATCTTTTAATATCATTTTAATATAACCGATGGTTAATAGCTGCTTTCCATTTGATTTGAAAAAAATATCTTTAAAACGTGCAGTCGGCCATCTTTCTATAATTCCACCGAATTTCCACTCTTTGACCTCTTCCCCGCTAAAGGTAAGAGAATATTCTCCGTGCTTGTAAACGAAATCCATTTCCTTGTTGAAAGCAAGAACCGAGTCTTTATCCCACAAGAAATGCTTGATACAGCAATAAGCATAGAATCCAAAGAGAAAAGCGATAATTAATGGTATGGGAAGCGCTATTAAAGCTGTTATAGGACTCTCCCCTTTAATCACACTTACAATAATATATAGGGTAGCACAAATACAAGGAAAACCAAAAAACACAAAGAAAAAGAACTGCCCGAAAAGCAACAGTATTGCCCTATACCATGTACATCTAAACTCCATTTTATTACCTTTCTTCTTTTTAAAATCACAGTAATCAAAATCTCTGCAAAGGTACTGCTTTTTTCTGAAATATGCAAATATTAGAGATTATTTTTGAGATTCTCGCGGAGGATGGCCTGAATGAAGTTGTCCAACTTGGAATACTGCTTGCGGCGCAAGACGGATGAACCCGGTTCGGGCTTCTTATGGAAAGGCGCTTCCGGATCCGGGCGTTTGAACTGTGCGTAGAAACGGCGGCGGAAATCCTCGAGTTGTTCGCGGAGATCGAGGATATGCGTGCGCTGTTCCTGCGGCATAGCAGCTAGTTCGTCATCGGTCAGTTTGCCGGCACGGATGATTTCGGAAGATAATCGCTTGGTATCAGTAAAGATTGTAATATTCTCCAGTTCCTTACCTTTAGGCGGATTCTTCTTGTAGTCACGCGGGTTAACAATCTTGTAAGACTCTTGCACACCTACCTTGAGCACGGCACCATTTGGGGCGCGATATTTCTTTTTTCGCATCACAATATCGCTTCCTTTTTCCAATTTTCCGCTCATCGATTTAACGGGTGAGTAAAATTCAACTTGTGACATAAAATGGCATGATTTTTGTTGTTTATATTGTAGTTTTTCTATTATTCTACCATCTTGGCAGGATCTATAATAATATCTCGCTGAGGTCCCGTTTGAGGTGTCCCCATAAAGTTGGACAGGGTTAGTAAATATTGTTAACTATTCGTGTGTTCATTGACATGTTGTTGGCGTATAGTTGGCGGTATCGGACAGGACTCATAGACAAGCGGAGTTTGATACGGTCATTATTATAATACCTGATGTATTCTGCTAAACCTTTCAGAAAGGTTTGCTCGTCAGTAAAATGATTCGCATAATAAAACTCGTTCTTCAGCAATCCGAAAAAGTTCTCCATCATTGAGTTGTCCAAGCAGTTTCCCTTGCGGGACATGCTCTGCGTTATACCATGTTCTCTAAGTGCCAATTGGTATTGGGCATGTTGGTAATGCCATCCCTGGTCAGAATGCATGAGCGCGTTTTCTGCCGGTTCTATGCGGCGGAAAGTTTTCTTTAGCATCTTCATTACCAAAGCCATGTTAGGGCTGTGAGAGACTGTATAACTAATAACCTCCCCGTTCCACATATCCAACACAGGCGACAGGTACAGTTTCACGCCGTTAATAACAAACTGCGATATGTCCGTTGTCAATTTCTGACAGGGTCTTGTCGCTGTAAAATCTCGATTGAGCACATTAGCCGCTATACGTCCGACCTCGCCTTTGTAAGAGCGGTAATGACGTTTAGGCGTTATGCCAGCCAGTGACATCATATGCATCAGACGGGCGACCGTCTTCTTGTTGATGACCAAGCCGGCAACGCGTAGCGTTTGCCAAACACGACGACAACCATAACGGCCTTTGTTCTGTTCATAGATCCTACGTATCTGGGTCTTAACGGTAACGTACTTGTCCGGACGTTCCGATATACGGTAGTAGAACGTAGAACGCGCCATCCCTGCTGCCTTGAGCAGGTACTTCAAAGCATGTTTCGGCCTTAATGACTGGATGGCTTGGACCCGCTGCGCTTCCGCTTCTCGTCCGCTTCCATTAAGGCCTTTAATTTTTTTAGGTAAGCATTCTCCGCACGTAGATACTCCAATTCGTTCTTCGCAACTTTGAGTTGGTGCTTTAGCTCTGCTTTGGTTAATGCTTCTTCAAATGTGTCACCGGATCTCATAACATCCATCATATTTATTACTGCGCCCCGTAATCCGGCCTCTCCTTTCCTGCGATACGTTGATATACAATGTATTACCGAGGAGTATGGAACATGATACTTGGCGCTAAGTGTGTGCAAAGGTACTCTTTTTTCCTGATATCTGCAAATAATTTTGTCTTTAATATTATCGGTACATACATTTTTAGGATAAGAGGCTAATCCTTGCTCGCCTTCCTTCTCATAAATCAGGCTCCATGTTTTTAATTCGCCGGAACAAATACGCAGACGTTTGCTAACGGACTGGAATGATTCTCCTGATTGAAGCAATTTTAATGCTTCCAATTTTACCTCCAAGGGCACTTTCTTCCACATAATAAAGCATTTAAAGTGTCCAAAAAACGGGGTACACTACA
>JAGCFX010000002.1 GCA_017649925.1 Paludibacteraceae bacterium
CATCAGCGTTTTCCACCGCCATGCCTCAATAGCCATATTGACCGGCATGAGTGCGATACAGGCAACGATAGCCAGCCATTGCGGCCAAGCCATCGTACGCAAGCTCTCGCCCAACGAAGCATAATCATCGTAGGTGACTATTTTCCATATCAGGAACGCGCACGCGGCAATCGTGATAGCCCATTGGATAATATGATAAAGCGTCTTTTTCGGCATATTTTGTGCAAAAGTACTAAAAAATTTTAATATATGCAAAAAATATTGTATTTTTGCATCATGAAAGGCCTTCTTGCCGCCATATTGCTTGTTGCGAACTTATCGCTGGACGATGTGATTCTGGACATCTACAATGCAGCGACGGAGCTCGGCGAAACGGATTATGAGCAGTTGCAAACGGACCTCTATGCGCTTCACGAGGCGCCGATAGACCTCAATAACACTTCGGCAGAGGAGCTGAGTCAACTCTATTTTCTTTCTCCCCGGCAGATTGACGAGATATTGATATACGCGGACAAACATCCATTTGAGTCGCTTTACGAACTACGGATGATTACGAGTCTGGCGGATTACGAGATTCGGGATTTATTGCCCTTCGTGCGCGTAAGTGCGGGCACGCAGGAACATATTATCTACGCGCGCGAAATGTTCGCGCACGCGAATCACGAGATTGTCGCGCGGCTTGACGGACGGAATATCGAAGATTTCGGAGGTACTGATCCGATGTATGCGCAGATGCGCTATCGGTTTGATTATCAGCGCCGTATCACGTTTGGCGCACAACTGCGCAGGCCCGCCGGAGGCGGAGCGAAGGACCTGCAGTACGGCGCGTATTTGCAGCTGCGGGATATTGCGCCGCATCTGCATACAGTGGTGGCGGGAAATTTTCAAGCTTCTTTCGGTCAGGGTCTGGTGCTTGCGCCGGTTTATCGTACCGGCAAGACGATGTACATCGCTTCGGTGGGTCAGAGTGCGGAAGGATTAAGATATTACGGTTCTGCGGACGGCGAAGGACTGCATGGCGCGGGAGGGACCTTTCGATGGGAATGGAGCAAGAAAACGAGGCTGGACGCCAGTGTCTTGTACTCAATGAAACGGGCGAATGACAGTACCTGGCATCATTTGATCGGAGCCAACCTGACACTGCGCCACAACCGGTTGCAGGTACAGCTGACAGCCATTGAAAATATCTGGACGGATAGTATCCATCCCTACAGGGACGCTGCGTACAATCAGCATTATTTCCGAGGCCGGAGCCAAGCCGTCGTCGGTGCTTCTGCGCGGTATAACCACGGTTGGTTTGACCTCTTCGGCGAAGTAGCTGCCGCTGAGAACAAAAACTGGGGTTTCGGTACGATAGTCGGCAGTCGTTTTTACCCCGCATCCGGCATTTCGCTCGTGGCGCTATATCGGTATTATTCGCCGTGGTTTGACAATGCGGCAGGATATGCTTTTTCGGAGACTTCGCGGATAGGTGACGAGAACGGCGGTTATCTGGGTTTTGATATCACCCGGTGGCGCAACTGGCGGATAGAAGGTTATGCCGATATATTCTATTTTTCCGGCCCCAAATACGGCCTTCCGGAAAGCCCGACGGTAGGTTTTGACGCCATGGTAGAGATGCAATATGCGTGGAGAAATCATCTCTCTTCCCTTCAGGGAGGAGACGGAGGTAGGCTTTCCTTGAGGTTACGCGCGAAACAAAAAGGCGACGCTATCTACTCCGCCCGTGCGCAGTTTGCCTGGGCTTTCGGCGGATGGAGTTTGCGCACTACGGCGGATGCCAATTTGAGCGGTCTGGAATCAGCCATCAGTTCTCTGGCATACGGAGTAAGCCTCGCGCAGGATGTTTCTTTTGATTTCTCCTGTCTCTCAACATCCAGCACCAAACTTCCCTTAACTATAAAGTTAAGGGTTCAGGGCTTTGATGCCCGCGAGTGGGCAAATCGGATCTATCTATACGAGCACGATGTGCTGTATGCTTTTTCTATTCCGGCGGTATATGGTTTGGGTGGCAGGGCGTATGTCTGTTTGCGATGGCAGATCATTCCGCAACTGGCGCTTTATCTCCGCGTTTCCGAGACGGTCTATGCCCGTTCCTGGGCGGCAGAGCACGACAGACCGAATACTCGGACAGATGTGCATTTTCTTCTCCGCGCAAAACTATAAATTTGCGTTTATTTCTTCCCAAATCATAAATTTCGAGAAAATATAAAAATATATTTGCTCATATCAAAAAAATGTTGTATCTTTGCCGTGAATTATGTACTTGCATGTACGCGCACGGACGCAGAATGCAAAAAATAATATAGTTCGACCCGACAGGGATGAGAAAAAAAGAAGAGGCATCCTACAGTGACGTACGGGATGCGAACGAGATACGAATGAGAATGACTGCTAAATAGATAATAATATAATATAGTTGTGCCCGGCGCGGATGAGGGCGAAATCATCGAAGACACCTAGAAATCTAGAGATATAGAACTCTAATTAAAAACAACGAAACCAATGAAGACGCTGAATGAAGGAGGATTTTTGAGGCAGTGCGTGGACTACAAGAGCCTGCTGTTCTACAAAAAGACGCTCGTGCTCTACGACATGACGTTCTTCTTCAAGGAGCACTACCTTCATCGCGGCGACAGGACACAAGATCAGATGGAGCAAGCCGCCCGCTCCGGCAAACAGAATATCGTAGAAGGATTATCCGACGGGATGACCAGCCTGGAGATGGCTATCAAACTGCTGAACGTGGCACGCGGCAGCCTGAAGGAGTTGCAAGAGGATTATGAGGATTATCTGCGGACACACGGGTTGACACAATGGGACAAGAGTCATCCTCGGTACGATAAGATGGTGAGATATTGCTACAGCCACCATGAGCCGGAACAATACATGAAGTACGCTGAGCAATGGAGTGAAGAGGAGTTCTGTAATGTAGCGTTGACGCTGTTGCACCAAGCGGATAAAGGACTTCTGAGTTACCTGAGCAAAGTAGAAGCCACTTTCCTCGCTGAAGGAGGAATAAAAGAACAGATGTCTATAGCCAGAAGAAATGCACGAGGATATTAACCCCTAAAAAATCTAGTAATCTAGTAATCTAGTCAAAACAAAATAAAAGTGCGCACGAACTTAGAGTGCAAGAAAATGTAAGATTTTTTGACACGAAACTGCATAAAAATGTACATTTTTCAGTCTCCAAAGTGCATAAAATCACAAAATCAGTCATTTCAATAGGTCAAAAGGACTAAGTGAGAAGAGTCATATATAAAAACAAATAATAGTTGTGCCCGACACGAAAAAGGGCAAAAGAACTATGGCTGGAAATAATGAAAACTCAAGAACCACGGAGAACACAGGCGGCAAGAAGGTGAATGTGCTGCATTTGGTCTATTTGTCCATCATCTTTGCCATCTTGACCATCTTGTTTTGGACATTGTCAATGAATACCAGCGATGAGGCGCTGCGTTTGTTCTCTTTTGCCTCGTCCATCACTTCCATTGTGCTGGCAGTAGTATCTATCGCCTACTCATTGGTTTCCGGCAAAAATGTGGACGCAAGTCTTGGGTCCATTAGCAAAACAAGTGATGACATTCGTACAGTAGGTAACAACATTCAAAGGATCGGAGACAAATTCTCAAAAGTAAGCACAGATATACAGGGTGTAGCAGCCGGGATAGAGAATGTGAATCAGCAGTTAAGTGGTGAAATAGAAAAGATCTCCGGTCTGGAATCGAATGTCAGCAGTATTTTAACCTCCAACGAGAACCTAAGCGAGCGCGTCAGTGCGTTGTTAGACGAGATGCGGAAGACGCATGCCGACGTAAAAGGCATCAACGAGATTTTGGGAAAGACCAAAGAATCTACAACCACCGGTAAGAAAGGAACCAAGAAGAACCCCTTGGAAACTTTCGACAGGTCCAACTACACGATTGCCGCGCGCCTTATGCTGTATGCATGTTCGCTGACGCAGAAAGAGGGGAACACAAAGGCCTTCCCGCTCTCTATCATACTTAATGAAGATTGGAATCTGTATTTCTACGGTTATGCTTATTCGCTGAACGGTCTGTTGGGTTCAAACATCTTTGCTGTGGATGTAACGGAGGAAAGAATGTTGACGGTCAAGAAGTTTGACGTGGAATATTTCAAGGGGCTGAATAAGGAGGACCTGCTGAATGATGTAGAGCGTAAAGACTTCATGGAAGAGAATATCACAAAGATTGAGGGATATTTTGAGGAACATAAAGAGACTGCTGAAGAGCAATAAAGACCATCAAACATGTAGCCAACACGATAAAAGGGAAAAAGAATGAAGATGGCAGAAGCAAACAAAAGGACACAGGCGGAGTTAGAGCAAAGTTTGAAAGCTCAACTCAAATTGCTGGCAGACTATTGCAACCAATATGATGCCGGCAATGAGGAGTATGTGTTCCCCATGAGTACGGCTCTGCGTGTGCTGCTCAAAGATACGAAAAACTGCCATTCGCTGCTTGGACAACTTGGATTGAAAGACTCGCTGCAGTTTGTAGATAGCGCTCATCATTGTAAAGGCGGTATATGTTGCTGGGAAATCAACGGGCTGCAGAATGCGACTCTTATTGATGGTGCAGTATATGCCGGTTTAGTATCTAAGAAATTAGAACAAGTGGGGCGCATAATCACCATCGGTTTGCAACCTTTGTGCAAGTTCGGTCATTATAAGCAACAGCAACTGAAGAGTTTTGATGACTGGTATAACGATGAAGTGCTGGATGATACGAAACAGAAGATGACCCGCAAGAATGTGATTGAGAATATTGCAGAGAAAGAAGGTGGTTGCCATTACGACACCAATAGTACGCCGGAACAGCAGACTTTCCAAAAGCCGGAGTCGCTGCGTGTCAACCTCAACGGCACACAGATAGAATTTAAGCCCGCGCCGGTTTATACTTCCCTCCGCCAGATTGCATGGGAAGTAATGGAAAGTTTAAAGAAATAACTGAAATCTAATATCAATATAATAGTTGTGCCCGACACGGATGAAGGGGAAAAGAGTATGGCATTATTTGTAATATATGGAGTACAGAATTGCGGGAAGACGCATACGGCTTGGCTAGTATATAATCTGCTTAGAAATGCTGGGCAGGAAATTGATTTTGTGCCGAGATCATTAACAAATAGACCCACATTCTCTGAAGTGTTAGAGCAGATTAGAACAAGTCATGCGACATCGGCAATGATGTTATATTCAGATTTCCGAGCACTATTTGAATATAAAGGGAAGAAGATAGCAGTTTTTAGTGCAGGAGACGCTTTGGGCTGTGATATTGACGAAGAAAATCCGTTTAACGAAGATGACTTTATTACATTCAAGAACAATATGCACTGGGCGGAACTTAATGAGGTAGATCATGTTATTGGTTGCTCGCGATACAACCGAACGCCCGGCGGTGTACGCAAATATATTCTTGACAACTATCGGATGCACACTTACCGTTGGTATTGTAAAAACTGGAAAACCAGTGTAGACGAACGAGTTGAAGATGCACAACGAATAGCAATTGAAGTATTCTCGGATCTTAAACGAGATTGTTAATTGTATCAAATACATCCAATGTATAAAATGCAAATTGAAGAGTTGTTAGGGCAACTTTAAAAGTGACCGCTAAAAGAGAATATCATTATAATGATTAGGGCATTATACATAATAGTATGTAGTATATGCATATATGCATTTTTTATGGGGTATACACAAAAGTTCATTTGCGCACTTATGCTGACAGGGTGTGCTTGGTGCCTCATCTATTTTGGAAACGTATTCTTCCGACTTATCAAGCATTTTAGTAAATGGATGATTAAAAAAATCAAATCTTTTATTGCCCATATTAAATATCACCCGGAACGTTCCCGTTGGATATTGCTGTTGTTGTTTTTAATTGCATTGTCCGCCCCACTTTGGCTGGATATTTTCCAGAATATATGGAATGGAGCTATCCGAAATCATTGGTACTTGTTTGGGGCAATCTGCATCAGCCTAATATGGATTGTTTTTATAGCAGGAGAAAAGATATTGTGCTGGTATAAGGCATACAAAGTAATGCTTAGCAAAAATAACATCTCTATATTCGGAGAAGACGAAGATAATCAGAATTTCAGTGATTTCATTCTCTATTTTGTTAATATTGAAAAACAATCTCTGGTATGGATAAGAAAATTCATCATAGTATTTTGTATTCCATTATCTATAGGAGGGTATGCTATAGGATTACTTGTTCAATGGAAAAACATATACAATGCCCTTAGCCTTGCCTCACTTGGAATAGCATTGTTTTCTATCTGGTATACCGTAAACCTACGTTTTGACCGTCGTGCGACAGGAGATAATGCGGAAGGGCAATTTACCGATGCACCGACTAAACAAGAATCGAATAACTCTACAAATCAAAAGTGGCATGAAAAGTAGTGATAAAGATTTATTTATAATCATTTATAACCCTTCTTCTGAAGAGCAAAGTACTGAGTTTCGCAATATGTTAAAAAGAAACTTCAGTAAGGGAGCCATTGCCAAAAAGGATGTGTATTTAATATCACCAGAAGAAAATCAGGGAATAGATGCAATAAAACGCGTAATAGACAAAGTAATTAAAATGGGAGAATCAGTAATGATTATAGAAGCTGGAAATAGATTAAGTGCACGCGGATACCCCAAAAGATTCCGAGACTGGATGGATGATGTGCGGCATAGAAAATAATCTGATCTTAGGCGGAAATTTTAGGCACAAGCCACATGATATATTAAACTGAATAATATAAATATACAAAATCAAAGCATCATGAAACAGCATTTTGAACGTTACTTGATTTTCTATCTGATTGGATTGATGTTTGTGATTGGGATAGTTGTGTTAGTGGCGGCATATATACCAACCGTAGGCACAAAGATCTCTGATGACAATGCCGATTGGGGTAATTTTGGCGCGTTCTTTTGGGGCTTAGGCACCATGTGCTTTACGCTATTAAATGCAATCATTTTTTACGCAATATATCAAAGGCTATATAGGAAACAATTTTTTGATACATACCGAGCTGCATTAGAAGGATTGATGCGTAACTGTAAAGATCCAAAAGACGCCCGTATCGACATTGTAAATATGGCCGGCGTATTAGGGGGAATGAGTAATGTGTCTGCTTTTAATAAGCATGTTAGAGAGGGAATAGAGCATTTATTAAATGACTGCTTCAACTATTTGGATTCCCCATCAAATGATGGCTTATCTGCACTAATAGGCAAATTGACAGCGTTTCAAATATGTTTGATTACAAATGAATATCACGGAAATTTTGCTCCAGATACCGCTCAGAGCAGTGATACAAAGAACGCAAACACAACGCAACAATAAAAACTCACTAAATTCAATCGCACGCATGAAGATTTTATGTGAGACGGCACGTATAGAAAAGCATAATGCAAAATAATCATAGTATGGAATCGACAGAGAAGCCAGTAGTTGAGCCAATACAAGGTTGGCAGAAGAATTTTGAGTGTCAACTCAAGGATGCTATTAACAAATATGTATCTAATATAATAGGAAGAGGGATAATAGTGTGCGAGAGTTTAAGTATAACCACACCTAAAAAAGAATTAAGAAACTATATTGAGAATCCGGATGGCACGATGGTAAAGCCAAGACTTAAAGGGAGAATGGACATTAGAATACGTGTGGAAGGCGAATATCGTCACTGCCACAAGCTATACAAACTCGATACTTCTGCGTATGAGTATAACAAGGAGGTGGGGATAACTATTAAAGACATCACATCTCTTATATCGACTAATCCATATTTGATGCACTGATTAAAGTGTGTGCTTGCGCGTACGAGGAACACACGTTCCTTACCAAAATGAAGAAAATAAATATAAAAATCAAAATACAATGAAAAGTTGCAAAGAAATTAACCGTAGTTTTGCGGTTAAGAAAACCTTAAATCTATCGAGTCTGGTGCAATTTATCTCTCGAAAACGGTTCGAGAATGAGTCGAGAATGACTCGAGAACGACTCGGCAGTAATTCGGTAATGACTCGCGAACGACTCGGTTCGGTAGTCTCTCGCTTCTCTCTCGCCAGTCTGATTTGCCTATGTATGCTTACCATAGGAGTTGGGAATGCGTGGGGAGCGGAGGAAACACTTACCATTACCCGTGATGATGTTACAACAGCAAACAACTATGGTACTGACTCCGAGTGGGAGGTCGGGACTATTAGTGGTAAATGCCAGATTTATGGAACTACGGAAACTTCTTTACAATTTAACGGAGGTAAGCCCAATGGTACTGAAGGCACCGGAGCTGGTCAGGTCATTAAGTCCCGTCGTTGCTGGAATACAACGTCCATGCCTGGCAAAATAAAGTCTATTACAATAACAACTGCTAGTGGAACAAATAGAGCGTTTCGTGTATTTTGTAGCACAAGTGCAGCAACAAGTTCTTCGACGGACACCTATGGAACTGAATTCGGATCTTCTACCACTGCTACTACTGAGGGTACTACTTGGGATGTTCCAAATGATGATGATACTGACTATCGGTATTTCATGGTATATGAAAATTCTACAAGTGCGGCATATATAGCCAGTATCGTTGTAACATACCAATCTGCTCCTGCGGTTACTTATTCTGTTACATGGAAGTCGGATGGAGTGACGGTTCATACGGATGCGGCGGTGCCATCGGGAACGACGATATCTACTCCGTCAGATCCGGCGGTGCCATCGGGTTGTACGGGTGCAAAGTTCATGGGATGGACAGCGACAGAGAATTATTCTCATGCGACAGATGCACCTGCGGACTTGTTCAAGGGGACATCACCTACGATAAATTCCGCAAAGACGTATTATGCCGTTTTTGCGGATCCTAATTGATAAATGAGAGATGGATGTATAATGATTAAAAGGAGGAAAATTATGAAAACTTTTGCAAATATACAAAAAAGTGTTATCTCTCACTTGAGGAGCAGCGCAAGGTCAGCGCAAGGTGTGCTGTATAGTATAGGATTAGTAGTGACCCTTTTGCTGGCTGGAACAGGGAATGTGTGCGCGCAAGGAACTGAGTCGTTTGAAAATCTTTCAAATGCAACAGATTATAAAAGCCGTTCTTGGACAGGAGATAACGGACGAAGTTGGAGTGCAACAAATGCAAGAACTGACTACAAAACAAAGGGTTCACGCGGTCTTACATTCAAAGCATCTACAGCGAGTACAATTACTATGAGTATAACGAATGACCAAAAGTCAGCCGGTATAGGAGTGTTGTATTTTAAGTATTATTTCCCGTTTAGTGATAGTGGTAAAACGCGCAAACTTAGTATTACTATCGGTTCAACTACTTATACAACAGGAGATTTGAGTTATACAAGTTCTGCCACGTCAGGAAGTATTACTATTAACTCTACTCTTTCGAGTAATACTCTTACCATTAATATAGATAATTCAGGTGGCCGAATATGTGTGGATGAATTTAGTTGGACTGCTAAACCAGCGGCATCAGCGACTCTCACATTGAAACTGCCGAAGGGTGATGGTACATTTGTGGATTATGAGACGACGGATAAATCCAAATTGGCTGATTATGATCTAATGGTTAGCGAGAAACTATGTTATGGTAGTGCTGCATTCTGGGGTGGTTCTTGGAATAGTGGCTACTGGACGGATGCTTTTATAGATTATGATGCTGCCACTTCGGTACAGCCAACACGCTATAACAGTAGCTCTACTTTCTCGACCAATAAGACGTTATGGCCGTTGTTTGTATATGGTTCGACTCCAACCTATTACCATACAGATCCTTACTGCCCAACGTATCACGTTACTTATGATGGAAATGGAAAGACAAGCGGAACTGTTCCGAGTGATGCAACGGATTATGATGGCGGAGAAACGGTAACGGTAAAAAGTGCAACGCTAACCAAGACTAACTATACCTTTACCGGTTGGAACACTCAGGATGATGGAGGTGGCACACACTATGCTGCAAATGGTTCTGCAACATTTACCATGCCCGCGGAAGACGTGACGCTCTATGCGGAATGGTGTCGGGATTTAAGTACGCTTGTAAAGGACGATGACTTTTTAGCTGAAGCAAATTCTATAACCGGAACCGGAGCAACATTGGAATGGGTTGCAGACGATGCGACATACTACCAAGTAGCTGTTGCCGATAATAGTGTTTGGGGAGACGCTACATATCAGTTCATGGACGCCTCTGCAACCTATACTTCAAAAACGTTCGATGATCTTACTCCTAATACGAGGTACTATGTTCAAGTCCGCGCGAAGAATGATTGCGGAAGTACATACAAGGATTATGTATTCAATTTTAAAACTCTTGATGCTTACGTCATCACGTATTATAAGAATGACGGAAGTGCGACATCGGCTACAGAGAGTAAGACGGAAGGAGTGAACTATACGATTAGTTCGAATAAATTCTCCCGCGACGGATATACGTTGAGTAAGTGGAACACTCAACCTGGAGGAGGCGGAACGGATTATGCAAAGGGTGCAACCTATAGCACAGATGCGCCGTTGACGTTGTATGCTGTTTGGACAGCAAATAATTATTCTATTACATTAGATAAGAATGGCGGTTCCGGTGGTCCGGCAAATGTTAGTGCCACCTATGGAGCTGCGGCTCCTTCGGTAGGAACTCTTCCGACAAAGGCAGATAAGAATTTTGCAGGTTACTGGACAGGTGAGGGCGGCACCGGAACGATGGTGGTTGATGCCAGCGGTGTATGGGTAGCCAGCATTAGCGGATATACCGATGGCAGCAAGAACTGGATTGGTACAAGCGGAACAACCATTTATGCAAAATGGGTAGATAAGACCTACACCAACTATCGTACGACGTGTGAGGCTCCGAAGACGTTGGATCATATTGCTATCACGACTAATCCGACTAAACTCAATTACCTTGTTGGTGAGACGGTAGATGTAACCGGTGCGGTTGTGACAGCATATTATACGGATGAGACGAATAGCGTGGTAACGCCGAGCGTGAGCTGGACAGCGCCGAGCGGAGCCTTGAGCGCAGGCCTAAATCAAAATCTCACGGCAAGTTACACTTTAGGAGGTGTGACCAAAACCGCCACCAATGCTGTGATTAACGTATATGCTGTGACTCTGCTGAAGAAGGATGAGACTGGAAATGATATAGTAATTGCTGGCTATCCAGATAGACCGGCCGTCAGTTGTTCTGTAAATGCGCTAACTGCTTCAAATAGAGATTTCAATTACGTATTTAAAGAATGGCAGATAGTTAACGGGACGATAGATAATACCGCAAGTCTAACCGCATCCATAACAAGTGTAACTGGAGCTGTAACCGTTACTGCTGTTTATTACAAACCTGTTCGAATAACATGGCATGTTAGAGATGTTGTTTTCGAGGAATGGTATCGTGCTAAAGGAGACGGATTAATGTTACCAAACCCAGCTCCCGATCCCGAAGATTACAGTTGCGAGGGCAAAATATTTTATGGTTGGACATCTGCACCATATAACAATCCCTCCACTCCTCCGGCTCTTGTTACTGCTGGGACATTGATTGATGTACCTGTTGATTATTATGCCGTGTTTGCGACAAAGACCGGAGATGGCACTGCTCCTGAATGGACGAAAACAGCACTAAATAGTGTGACTGCGGGCACATATCTCATATGTACGCCCAGCGGTTATGCATTCAATGGAACTTTCTCCAGTGGAGACGGAACCAGGACATCAGCTGCATTTACTTCAGGGAATTGGGCTTTAAATGTTTTTAATGAGGATGCTCCTGTGGGCGCACAAGAAATAACTATCACAGAACCATCTACTGGTCACTTCAAAATGAATGTGGCGGGGAGTGGCTATATCTATGCAACGGCCCGAGCACGAGGGAACATGGCATATACAGCATCCGATGATAATTATTGGAGTGCAGATAATAGTAATTGGATGTATTCTGCAGAATTCCAGGATGGCACTCATACATATATGTGTGCAAACGGCGATACAGACTTCCGCAATTACTATACTGGATTAGGCTCACACAATCCCGTCATCCTACTGAAGAAGACATCCGATGGTGTTCCGGCTACATATAGTGAATTCTCAACGAGTTGTGCTTGCTCGAGTTTCTCATTCCACACCGGAAGTGGTACGGATAATGAAGTAAAAGCGACAATACACGAAGCCTGCTTCGAGCAAGTGGAGAGCAGTACGACTTGGAAGATAGAGAATTACGTGATACCAAGTGCGACGAAGTTCTTCGTGGGTTGGCAGGATGAATTCAAAGATGGTACATCCGGAAATGAACTTGGTACGAGTTCACGTTCGTCTGTACAGACATGGACGTCAGAGATGTTCTTCGAGTACTCAAAAACTTATGGTGACAATTGGCGTCCGACTACTGGCGCAGCAACGGGTGCAGTAGGCACATTGCGTATCTGGTCGGATAATAATTGGAATAACTGTCGCGTAGGTTTCGATCCGAATGGTTACGTGTTCAATCTCGGCTCAACGAACCTTGATATGCATAATTCAGCAACCTTGGATGCTGCACAATACAAGGAAACGGATATTGTTACGTTAACAAGCACTAATATCAGCGGTAACTTCCAAGTGAATCTTTATACGGGAAGCGCAGGTGGTGTTGCTTCGAATAATAGTGTCAGCAAAGCTATGACGACTATGGGTGTCAAGAGCGGAGCAGGCAATAGCTGGCGAGGTACAAGTATAAACGATGCCGCAGATGCTAATACGAAAGGATTCTTCCGTATAGACTTAGCATCCACACACACTGACACTAAGAACTGGAATGCACATTGGGTTCCGGTTTGGGAGTTGACGTTTGATTTGAAGGGCGGTAGTGGCTCTATCGCTACGACACCGGCTTATGTGAGTGTTGAAGCGGTAAGTAAGGTTGTGACTATTCCTAACACTGCTCCGACAAAAGACGGTTATCGCTTCTTGGGTTGGTCGGATGACGATAACAATACTGTGGAATATGCCGCAGGTTCGACACATAACGTAACGCTGAGTGGCAACAAGACCGTATATGCGGTATGGGCACAAGAATACACCGTGACTTATGATGCTAACGGTGGAACGACGAGTTGCTCGGAGCCGACTCATATAGCAGGCGAGACAGTAACCGTATGTGCAACCGAGCCGACAAGAGATTGTTCGACGTTCTTGGGTTGGTTAGGCGACAATGGAATAGGCACGAAAGCGGCAAGCGCTACTTTCACTATGCCAGCAGCTAATGTGACGCTGACGGCACAATGGAATACCACGCAATATGCGATTACTTACAAAGACCAAGGTGATGTAACTTATACAGGAAGCAACATCGGTTCGCTGCCGGCTAATCATACATGCGGAAGTGCAACGGTTCTTCCGAATGGTGTGAAAGAAGGCTATCGTTTCGACGGATGGTTCACCACGAGCGCGTGCACGAGCGATCCTATTATATCTATAGCATCTGATGCAGTTGGACCGTTTACTTTATATGCTAAATGGACAGCGGCATACACGTTCACGTTCAGCAAGAATGGTGTCGTGGATGGTACACTGACGCTCGGTCAAGTAGAAGGCGGCAATGTGATTATGCCGAACACGACTGTGGATTGCGGTCTTTGGACAACTTTCGAGGGCTGGGTTATTGGCGATGTAGCAGAGACAACTACTGAACCGACGACGATATACAAGCCGGGGGACATCTTTGTCGCAGGAAATAGCAACCAAGAGTTCAAGGCTGTTTACTCGAAGCACGAAGGGGATGCAAGTGTTTATTATGAGAAAGTGACGAGCAATTCTGTAACACCTGCGGGCGAATATGTAATTGCTTGCCCAGATGGTAATACCATATTAACCGGATTGAATGGAAACAAACGTGGAACGAAAGAAGCTGTTACTATTACAGATGGTGTGATTTCCAACAAAGGTAATGGTGCGGTACTTAATGTCAACAAGAAAGGTAGTAAGTTTAATATCAAGATAAGCGGCGACACGAAATATATTACTTCCTGTAATGATACCTATTTTGAGTACTCCGTAACTGATGGCGCAAATGCTTGCATGTGGGAATTGACGAACGAAGGTTATATTCATAGTACGGATCATACCACACGTTATATTGAATTCTTAAAATCTGGAACCCAATACTTCGGAGCATACGCTGGGACGCAGTGGAAATCCTTCTTGTTCCGCAAACGCATAGCAGGAACGACGTATTATACGACTGCACCGGGAAGTTGTGATGTGCCGACAGAGATTACAGTAAGTTACAACGACAATAAGGCATATGCCGGCGACCAGACTATCAGCGGAATGCCGAGCGGAACGACATTGACGTTTACTGATTATCCGAACTTTGCAAGTTACTCCGTTGGTGCTGCACCGACTGATCCGACGGGTTATCACTTTGCCGGTTGGAACACTTCTGCTGATGGCGGTGGAGATGACTATGCGGCAGGTAGCAGCGTAACGACCTTCGGTTATACGGAGACGATTACTCTCTATGCCCAATGGGAGCGTGTATATACGGTGACACTTCATGACCAAGGAAGCACGGATACACGGACGCAGGCAAGTGCCGGTGTGAATGTTACTTTGCCTGAAGGTACGCCTTGCGGCGGCTCGTTTACCTTCGTTGGCTGGACAGCAAGTGCGCTTGACTTAGCTGCAGATGTAGCTTGCCCGACTATCGTAAGCGGTGCTGGTGCATGGGGAGATGATGAATTAACGGATGACATTGATTTGTATGCTGTTTATTCGAAGTCTCAAACTACTTGCGCAGAGTTTGCAACAGGTGATGTAAGTGGAGCATATTACATCTACTACGATGCAAGCAAATATGCTGTTGCATCTTCGACCGGTGTGCAATATAGTATAGCAAGTAGCGGCACAAAACAGGTATTCTACATTGCTTATTCACATGTTAAGAAGGGATATACCATCCGCACTCCAGAAGGATATTTGGGATGGACATATGATGGTGGTGATTTAGCAAAGGGACAAAGCACTCCGTATTATTGGACCTTATCTGGAAGTGCAGAAAATTGGAAGTTTACTTGTCCTGTAAGCGGAAAGCAGTTAAAGAGTAGCGATGGAAGCTTATTAAAATTATATGCAGCTGGAACAGCCGGAAAGTTTGATCATTTTACAAAGGCAAGTTCAACGCTCTATTATTCAGTAACCAACTGTACTGGAAATTACACAATGACCTTCCACGATGGTGGAGGTACAATTAGTGGTTCTCCGACAACTCCGGCAGGAAGCAGTTGGAATAGCACAACGCATGTTTTATCTGCATTGGAGGATTGCGATAAAATAGAGACCTTCCCGACGGCAAGTTACGGCGGATGGGAATTCCTCGGTTGGAGTACAGAAGACTACAGCAATAGCGGCAGACATACTGCTGACCATCTGGATGAAAATGGTAGTACAGATGAGCCGTTCTCGGATATCTTGTACAGCACAAGCGGAAACAATTATACCGTGCTGGGTAGCAATGTAGACTTATATCCTGTATTTACCAAATTCCCAGACAATGAATCATTTAATACAGAAAGTGGTGGTGATTATTATATTTATTACCTCAAACCCGAAAGCAACGACGGCTACGGAGGATTGATTCGGTCTTATGCTGGTGAATATTCGAGTAATATTCGTTACCTTGAGACAACCTCTTGCGCCGAAGCAACAGAATTTACGTTTACCAAGGACGGCGATGTTTGGCACATCTACGATAAGAATAAGGGCAAATATGTTGCTGGTGTTAGCGGAGGTGATAACCTGGTACACTGCGCTGATTTGAGTGGAACTAATGACGATTGGACAATATCCATCGTAAGTGGAAACCAGTTTAACGCATCTTGCCAGAGTGGAGATCGTCGATATATATCCTATAGTAATACGGCTAAACAGTTTATGGATTATGATGTTGTTTCGTCTCCGGGAGCATATGAGAAAGTATATCTGGGAACTTGTACCGAACGTATCTTCTCTTCAGAGCCTAGTCCCGTTCCGACGATTACGCTGACAGGAGAACCTTATGTAACTTCCTCTTTGGGCCAAATGGTTCGTGCAACAGCGACAATGACATTATCTGCTTCGCACTTAGCTACTGTTCCCGCAAATAAAATCATTGTATCAGGCGGTGAGAAATTGAAGTTCACGACTAACCCTGCTGAAACTGAGAGTCCAACATCCACATTGTCCCTGAGTTTAACTGCAGGAAACTTGGCTGCAACGACAATCTATGTATATTATACACCAGCAGATGGTGATACAGAAGATGGTCTAGAAAACATTATCGTTACAGCGAAAGCATATAACACCACTACGCCGAAGGACCCTCAAACAACGGGAACCATTCATGCTCGTCACTTACCAGCAAACTTCGTGATAGCAGCTAAGTGGGAAGGAAAGTGGTATGCTTTGCCGGCCGATGGAACTTCAACCACAGGAACGCTGATTGAGGTAGATAATACCAATGACCCGACGACAGCGACTGCTGCGCCTCACTCCGCCAAATACGGTTTGCGTAAGGCAGCAGAAAGAACACGCAAGGCTGGTCATGGTGAACGATTAGTATTCACGGAGAGACTTTCTACTGCAACTGCTGATAATCAAATAACTTTGTATAACGGTACAGGAACAAGCGTCTCCTTGTATTCGCAATATACGAACTATTTTAATCAAGAGACTGATGCTGTTCGCGAAAAACATGAATGGATACCTGTTACAAGTGACTTTAAGGATTATGTATTGACGAGTGCTTCTGCTTCACGCGACTTATGTTTAGGAACTGATGGCGTATTTGGTGCATTAACCGAAGCAAAGTCCTATGAAGGAAAAGTTCGACTGTTGCCGGCTACATTCTATGAGGAAGCTCCTGTGCAAATTGTAGAATGGAAACCGAGTGCGGTAGTTGTAATGTACACGGGCACTGAGACGTCCGCAAAAGCGAAAGTGGGAACCAGTTCGGAGACTTCCGCTCAGACATTGAGCACGCGTAAGTTGACGCATGGAATCTATGAACTGACAACAGGTACAGCATTGACATCCAATTCAGGAAAGAATCTGTTACTTACTTTCGGTGATACAAAGAAATACTTCGAGATACCTTGGATAATCAATGGTTCTTCCAATGCGACATCCGGTCATGAAAAGCAAGACGTAGTAATTCTGAAAAACGGTAAACTGACCGCTCAATCGACTAAATATAGTTTCCGCAATATCTATGTATATGGCGGTGGTAAACTAAAAATCGCTAGCGGCACATCGTTAGGCGTGAACAATATTATTTTGCGGGCAGGTGGTATCACCACAAGTGGTATTGGTTCATCTCCCTCTGCTACCTATGAGTATATCTATCCGCAGATAGAATTGAAAGGAACGCTAACCAGTACAAAGACGAATATCAAGTATGAGTATATCACGGACTATGATCACTGGTATCATCTGGTTCTGCCATTTAATGGAACCTTGAGTAGTATCACTTATCCGACAGAGTACTATGGCGACAATGTAACTACCAACAATACCGGTAGTTGGATCGTTAAACGCTATGCAGGTGAGATTCGAGCAACGGGTAACTATGACGCATGGAAAGATATTGAAACCGAAGGTGCGACCTCAGTAACCGCCGGTCATGGATATATCTACTGGGGTGCTCCGAAAAAAGTATCTGTAGGAGGCGCCTCTAAACAACGCCAACAATGGGGAATCCAACGTATCACAATGCCTATTACGGCAGCAGAAGCCACAACTGCTGAGAATGGTGACAAAACCATTAGCGGACTTAGTTCGTATAGCGGTGTGAGTGGAAACAGCGGCAAGGTGAACGATCAAGGATGGAACCTGATTGGTAACCCATACATGGCGAACTTGACCGGTTTGAACAGCACAAGTATAAAAACAGGAAAACTTGTGCACGAAGAAGGTGCAGGTGGCCAATGGACCGGGCATTGGGAAAATAACGAGGATGGAATCCGCTACGTGACTATCCCAGATGAGCACTTCGACACCTACACAGCCCAAACAATGGCTTCGTTTACTGCAGACAATCCGATGAAGACAGGTCGCACATTCTTCGTCCAGATAGAAGGCGATGCAACTGGAGTAACCTTTGCGACAGCTAATCGTGCATCCCTAATGCCGGCGCTTTATACAAATAGTGAGCAGCCGGTTGACGTAGAGACGGGTATCGTATTGAGCGATGAGTCCAAGCACGATGAAGTGAACTTCTGGGTCAAGGACGGCAAGACTGAAGCTTACGAATATAATGCTGACTATCCGAAGACGATGAACCAAACGAACTTCAACATCTATGGTGTTCATAGTCATGGTGAGTTGAGTTGGGTTGCTATCAGCCCTGAAATTGCAGAAGGTTCGATGGCTATCGGTTATCAAGTGCCGGTTGCAGGAGATTATTCACTGAGTCTAAGCGAGATGTATGTATCGAGTGCAATTGAGCATCTATATGTGACCGACCATGCAATGTCACCTGAAGTAACAGTTGACTTGTTAGATGGTCCGTATGTCTTTACAGTTTTGCAAGCCGAGACAAACGATGAGCGCTTTACTGCAAGCATCAAACTAAGAGATCAAGAAGACACTCCGACAGACATCTATAATGTAGATGGTAATGCAGAAAGACCGTTGAAGTTCATCTATCAAGACAAGATGTATATTCTGCGGAACGGAGTTATCTATGATGCAACGGGTAAGAAAGTGAAAGGAGGTATGCAATGAAAACATTGAGATATCTATTGATTGTAGTAGCATTGCTGAGCATCCTGAGCGTAAGTGCCCAAGGACTTGCTCAGCAACCGGAAGCAACCATGCATTCCACATCTACTATGGTTGGTTCGGGTTCTACCCTGCCCTCAGCGGCTGTTACAGGAGTTAGCACCACCTATTCACCGGCTAAGACACCCAACGGTCCGAGACGCGCTGCATCTGATGAAGACGAAGGAGATACTCCTCCTCCCGATCCACACGGACCGAATGAGGATCCGCTCGGCGATGTCCTATGGCCATTGATGCTGTGCGCATGTGCGTACCTCATTGTGCGCACTGCGCAGAGACGCAAACGAATAAAAGAATAATGAATTTCATTTAACTAATAGATAATCTATCATGAGAAAAATTTTATCATTTTTAGCGCTGATGGCATTCAGCGTTATGAGTTGGGCGGCGGTAAACATCACCGTGACGCCGAGTAATGTAGATTTTGGTACCGTAAGTATCAAAGGGAAGACATATGTGGAGGATTCGATTACAATAAACGTATCCTATTCCGGATTGCAGCAATACTGCGGTGTCGTTTTTGAAGACGACCAGATGCCGGAAGAGCATGCTGCTTTCTGGATCAGCGGCACAAACGTAGACGAATGGATATACGGCGGCGATGCATACACCCCCGCAGAAGGACAAGGATTGCAGTTGCACTACTACGCCGAGCAGGCAGGTACGTACACCGGACGTATCCGTTTCTATAGTTACACGGATGCCGATTGGGAAATAAAAAGTCCGTACGTATATCTGAATATCACGCTTGTGGTAAGCGGCGATGCTCAGGTAGCGACGACCACTCCATACGAGCGTATTCAAACGACCAGCGGGTTGAGTGTCGGTGACACGGTTATCTTTGTGAACGAAGCTGCCGGTGCAGTGAGCGGTGCGCTAAACACCTCTTACCTGACCGCCATCACAGAAGGAGTGACTATCAATACATCGACCGGACAAGCCGATATACCGGAAGAAGCACAGACATTTGTGGTAAGTCAATACGGCGGCAACTGGCAGTTCACCGCTACCGGCACCAGCAACAAGTTGGCTTTGGATATTACCGGCAAAGGTGCTTTTACCTATGCAGCTCCGGTGGCTAACCAGATTCTCGTAGGATGGGGCATCAGTATCAGCAACGGAGTAGCAGAAATCGGCAAACCGGACGGTACGTTCCCGGTACGATTTAACAGCGACCGTTTCAAACCATACAAGAGCGCAGCAGGAACAGATATCGCCCTGTACAAGAAAGCAGGTGTTGCGCAGCAGATACAGAGCAGTCTGACCATAGAAGATGTTATATTCGGCGATGTGGAGAACGACGAGCAGAAATCAGTGACTGTTCAATACACGGCAGAGAACCTGACGGACGATATCATCTGGGAGATAGAAGGTACGGATGCCGCTCTATTTGATGTAGCGAGCCAAGGCACACGCACAGCAGGCACGGTAACGGTAACCTATCTGGGTACCAGCAGTAAGACCGGTGTGCTGAATGCACGTCTGGCATACCTGACACAAGATGCAGTTCTGGATCCGATGGAAGGCTCTAAAGCTATCAGCATCAATCTTACGCCAGCTACCGTCAAGTTGACGAACCTTGCATTTGCCGATGCTCCGACGACTATCGACCAAGGTGCATCGATCGACATGAGCCAATACATCGTATATACACCGAACAACGCAACCGACAAATCGCTGACATGGACCACCGATCATGACTATCAGGGTACCATTGATGCCAACGGTGTACTGACTGCCAAACATGTGACAGGAACGATTACCGTAACGGCCACTTCGGTTCGTGTACCGAGCGTGAGTGCAAGTCACACATTGACAATCACAGTTCCGACAATTACCGACTTCACGCTTTCTCATAGCGAAATGACCATGAACATAGGCGGCGCACAGACGCTATCCGTAACGGCATTTGTGCCGGAATATGCAAGCGCTACCCCGTCTTTCTCCAGCGACAACACCGCTGTAGCAACCGTCAGCAACAAGGGTTTGGTTACCGCCAAAGGCATTGGTGAAGCTGTGATCTCTGCTACTATCGGTAGCGTAACAAAGACCTGCACGATACATGTCGTGCCTGTAGATGTCATCAGCGTTGAGTTCAATCCGAGCACCGTTTCGCTAACCGTAGGATCGGAAATGCAACTCAATCCGAATGTAGTGCCTCTGCAAGCTAAAAACGAATATACCATGACCTATGAGTCCGATGCGCCGGCAATAGCTACCGTCAGCGAGACAGGTCTCGTATCCGGTATAGCAGAAGGTCAGGCTGTCATCACGGCTACTCTCGGCGGTGTCAGCGGACAGATCACCATCCATGTAGTAGCAGCGAGGATGTTCACGAAAGTGACCGATGCTTTGACACTGGCAGCCAAAGATACGATTATTCTAGCATTGGCTAATGCACCGGTTATTGCAGGTGCCCGTGACGGCAAGAAACTGACCGTTCTGACCAGCGGCATCACCGTAAGCGAGACAGAGGCTTATGCTGACGAGGCATGCCGAATGGTATTAGGCAAAGAGAATAATCAGGATGGGTTTACGCTGACTATCGTAGGCGCCAGCAAGCCTATTGCAGTAGCCAGCAGCGGTAATGACATCGTAGATGCCAACACACAGAACTGCAAGTTCTGGGAGATTGTGGCAGACGAGAGCAACGGATATTTCGTTCGCAATCTCGGTAATACCAATGCGATGTTCAAATATCATGCGGGCAATGCAGCTATCAAGCCATACAAAGCAACTACTGTAGGTGCCGTGTACGTTTATGCCTACATGCGCAAATATGTTGATCCGTCCACTACCGTCGATATTCAGACAGTAGAAAGCGACGGAACGAACGCACAGAAGATCCTCCGCAACGGACAGGTGCTGATCCTCCGCGGCGATAAGATGTACGACACGACAGGAAGATGCATCAAATAGAATAAATTTGAGGATGGCACTTTGACAGATTAACAAGTAAAATTGACAATTTTACTAAAAGTACAAAAAAAATCTCACATATATTTGCGTATGTGGGATTTTTTTTGTACTTTTGCACGACTTTTTGTGGGTCTAATAATTAACAGGTCGCAAACGGCGGCCGAAAATGGATTTAAGATGAATATTATTACAAAAGAGATTGCTCTCCCTGACGGACGAGTAATCAAACTGGAGACGGGTAAGTTAGCCAAGCAGGCAGACGGCGCAGTGATGGCGACCCTCGGCAACACGATGATTTTGGCAACTGTCTGCTCCGCAAAAGATGCGGTTCCGGGTACAGATTTTATGCCCCTGACCGTAGAGTACAAAGAAAAATTTGCGTCCGCAGGACGTTTCCCGGGTGGATTCACCCGCCGCGAAGGTAAAGCATCGGATTATGAGATCCTGATCGCACGTCTGATCGACCGCGCCCTTCGTCCTCTCTTCCCTTCCAATTATCACGCAGAGACTTTCGTCAACGTAACGATGTATTCGGCTGACGGTATCGACATGCCTGAGAGCATTGCCGGTCTGGCAGCAGGTGCTGCGCTCGCATGCTCGGATATACCTTTCGAGGGTCCGGTGAGCGAGGTACGTGTAGCACGTGTGGACGGCAAGATGGTGATCAACCCTACCTTCGAGCAATGCGAGCACGCTGACCTCGAGCTGATGGTAGCCGCTACGTATGACAACATCATGATGGTAGAAGGCGAGATGAAAGAGGTGCCTGAGTCCGTGATGCTCGAGGCTATCAAGGCTGCGCACGAGGCTATCAAGCCGCAGTGCCTGGCTATCGACGAGATGATGAAGGCTTACGGCAAGGAAACCAAACGCGAGTACTGCCACGAGGTGAACGACGACGAGTTGAAGCAGGCAGTACACGACTACAGCTACGCTCGCGCTTATGCTCAAGCAACAAGTGCGGACACCGACAAACATCACCGCGAGGCTATGTTCAGCCAGATATGCGAGGATTTCAAGACCGATAAAGCCGACTATATGGCTGCTCGCGCAGAAGCACTCGGTATCGACATCGACGAAGTAGCTGCGCTGGTAGATCGCTATTACCACGACGTAGAGAAAGAGGCTATGCGTCGCGCTGTGCTCGATGAGGGCAAGCGTCTCGACGGCCGTAAGACGACGGAGATCCGTCCTATCTGGTGCGAGGTAGGTTACCTGCCCGGTCCTCACGGAAGCTCTATCTTCACCCGCGGCGAGACACAGTCTCTCTCCACCGTTACCCTCGGCACGAGCCGCGATGAGAAGATCGTAGATGAAGCGCTGATCCAAGGTACGGATAAATTCCTGCTACATTATAACTTCCCGCCGTTCTCGACGGGTGAGGCAAAAGCTCAACGTGGTGTAGGCCGCCGTGAAATAGGTCACGGTAACTTAGCTTGCCGCGCACTGAAGAACATGATCCCGGAGGATTTCCCTTATACCGTACGGGTCGTTTCTGACATCCTCGAATCCAACGGTTCGTCCTCTATGGCTACCGTTTGTGCCGGCACGCTGGCGCTGATGGATG
>JAGCFX010000030.1 GCA_017649925.1 Paludibacteraceae bacterium
ACCAGATTGTTTTCTCCAAAGGCAATCTTCAGTATGTAGGCACATGGCAGTTTGCTACCCACCAGTGGGATTGTATCGGTGATGCCCAGGCTGATGACAACCGCGACCTCTTCGGATGGGGAACAGGCGATGCACCTAATAAATTTATGGATGATGCTGGTGAGTATGCTACTTTTCACGAATGGGGAGCCAATTCCATCACCAACGGCGGTAATACTGCCAACGCTTGGCGTACGCTGACCAGCGATGAGTGGCGTTATTTGTTTGAATCACGTACCAATTCGACTGATTTCTTTGGAGTTGGAATAATAGGAACGATGCATGGAGCTATTCTTCTTCCGGATAATTGGACGCTGCCTGATGGTGCTGCTTTTGTCTCCGTTTCGGCAAAAGGTTATGAGTTACAAACTGAGTATGATGGGTATTACACAATTAATGGTAGTAGTTGGACTGACAACGAATACACAATAGAACAATGGGCCGTAATGGAAGAAGCCGGTGCCGTTTTCTTGCCGGCGGCAGGTGATATTGATATATCATCTGGTTTTGAACGCCTGGGCGCGATGGGCGGCTATTGGTCTGCTACTACCTATGATGAGTGGGCTGCATATGGATTCTTATTTTTTGAAGATGAGGTCTATCCGACTGCGAATGATTTCCTCATCAACAATGGTAACAGTGTCCGTCTGGTTCAAGCTGCGCCGGAAGATGCCACAGGAATTGATACTCCTTCCCTTCAGGGGAGGTCGGGAGAGGCTTCTAAAGTCATCCGTGACGGCCAGCTTCTCATCATCCGCGACGGCAAGACGTATAATGCGTTAGGCGCAGAAATGAAATAATTTCTATCGTCACAATACTATACAAGCGTCATGTCTAGCAGCGTGGCGCTTGTATTATACGGTTCACTGGAGCCGCCTATTTCGTTAGTTGTTTTTTTACCCGCCACTCATCCTACCAAACACGTGGTATTTAGCGGCCTGCATCGAGATGACATTGTGTGATTAATGTGTGATTATTGTGTGGTTAACGCGTGATTCAATCACCTTCCTTCGCTCTCCAATCGCTATTGAGTCAATCTCGAACCGGTTTCGAGCCGTTTTCGAGCCAACTTCGAGAGATTATTCTTCGTTGAGGAACAAACCCTCATCGTCCATCTCGTCCAGCGTCTGAATGACGTTCACAATATTCGTTCCGTTCGTCTCAAACGCTTTGACGGAGGATGCAATCAATCCGCCCAATGACAGCAGCCAAATAAGAATCGTGATAATCCAGAAACGCAGACTCGGATGTTTGCGTTCACGGCTTAATTTGACAATCCAATGGACAATCATATAAATCGGCATAATAACCGCTACCAGTACGGACAGACATAGAATCCACGTCCAAGTGGTACTACCGCCAAGCAATTCAAAACCGAGCGCAGGAATCAAAGCCATTCCACCGATACTCAGGCCGAAGAAGCCCATCATCAGGCCGAAGATAACTGCCAAAACAGGGAAGAGTATCTGAATGCCGATGATGATAAGTATCACTTTCAGCGCGATAGATAGCACACGGCCTACACCCTGACGGTTGATGCGCTCGCGTTTGATGACCGGCCGTTTGTTCTCGCCGAACGCATCAGGTTCGCCAATACGCGCGCGCACGTCGTGTATCATATCTAAGGTCACCGACTCTGCATGACACGCAAAGAGCGCGTCACGAAGCAACTCCGCAATACGGCTCTCCAAATCATCCATCACATCGGACTTCTCGTCTGCCGGCAAGCGACTTTCGATATCCGACAGATAACTCTTTAATTCTTGGTAGGCGTCCTCATCAATCGTGAGCACCACACCATGTAAATTGATATTTCTTGTTAGTTTCATAAATCTTCAATTCTCAAGTCAATTATCATTTCTTCAGCCTTCCTACAGCCTTGTTGATGGCACTCCATTCTTGGTTTAGGGCGGCTAGCATCTCCTCGCCCTCAGCCGTGAGGGTGAAATACTTACGCGGCGGACCATCCGTGGACTCTTGCCACCGATACTTGAGCAGACCGTTGTTCTTTAGGCGCGAGAGTAACGGATAGAGCGTTCCCTCTACCACCAACAAATCTGCCTGCCGCAACGCTTCCAGGATATCGGAGGTATATACTTCCTGACGGTTGATGATCGAGAGGATGCAATACTCCAATATCCCTTTGCGCATCTGAGATTTGATGTTCTCTACCATAACATCCTTTGGGCATTAATCCATTTGCTCATAATCGCTGCCTTGCGGCATGATAATAAGCATGATGATGTAGAGGAGAACTCCCGGAAAACCGGCACTGAAAACCGTCAGCGCTGCATACGCTACGCGTACCAACGTCGGGTCAATCTCAAAATACTCAGCGATTCCGCCACACACGCCAGCCAATACCTTGTTGGTAGAACGTGTCAATTTTTTCTCGTTTGCCATAATCCTAAAAATTTAATGGTTGTTTATCTGTTAGTTTTTCGTTTCACGCTGCAAAGGTACAATAAATTTTAGAACTATGCAATACATAGTAGTATAAAAATGCAAAAAATCTTCATTTTTTAACAAAAACGCCCGTTTTTTGAATGTTTTTGTGCAAAAAGACCAAAAAAAGAGTGACTCGGAAGCCACTCTTTGAATGTTTGTTGAATCGGGAATTAATAGAAATCCTCAATGTCATCAACTAACTGATGCAGCACCAACAAGATGCGGAAACGGTCTGTAAAATGACCCGAACCCTGCACATGATTGATGTTGAAACGTGCAATACGTTCGCCGCTGTTGATGTCCGTCAAGTCAGCATGACCAACGATGATAGCACCGCCTGCATTTCCCCATGCAAACACACCTCCAATATTTCCCCAGTCTAACTTGTCAATAACCACATCAAAACGGTACTGAGCCTCCGACTCATTCAGCGTCAGGCGCAAACCTTTCTTGCCAAACTCATCGTTCCATTCCTCTTTGAAGTAACGGTTTCCTTCTGCCTTGATACCCTCCCAGTCCTTCACAAAGTTCGCATCTTCAGGTTTGCCGTCAGCGATTTTCTGGTCATCCTGTGCCTTGAGCCATTCAGCGATAGGCATACTGCCTTTCACGAACACACCGTCATCAATCTCACCGCACTGCGTGCCATCCCAGTTGATGCTATACACAGCTACTGCGCCTTTGCATTTCTTTACATTGAAACTGCCCTCCATTGTGATGGGCTTGATGGCAAACATGCTAATTGCTGTCATCACAGCAAAAAGCGTCATTAATGTCTTTTTCATTGCTTTTCTGTTTTTTTAATGGTTAATACTATGATTTGTAGATTATTTTACAACCACAGGAGCATACTTGGGCACAAGTGCTTTCATTACACTCCAGCCGATAAGATATGCCACGGCACAGATACAGAAGATGATCATGTATCCGGCAGGTTTACCTTCAAAGCCCATGAAACGGAACGCAGCACCTAACTCCTCGGCATGCGTGAACAGCATACCTGAGCCTTTGTTGATCAAGAACGAACCTACACCTCCTGCCATCGCGCCGATACCGGTAATCGTAGCGACTGCCGATTTCGGGAACATATCGCCTGTGGTGGAGAAGATGTTCGCACTCCAACTTTGGTGTGCCGCACCAACAATACCGATGATAATCGCTACAGCCCAAGGACCGAACACGCCGCCTAACGGTTGTGCAAACAACGCGAAGATAGGGAAGAATGCGAAAATCAACATCGCCAACATACGACCGGCATACGGTTCCAGACCTTTCTTCTCCACGAAGATCTTCGGCAGGTAGCCGCCGAACAGCGATACCACCGTTACAATTGCATAAAGCGTGAAGATCAATGCAATACCTTGCGGGTCAGAAGCCTTGATACCAAACTGATCTTGGAAATACGCGGGAGCCCAGAAAAGGAAGAACCACCAAACACCATCGGTCATGAACTTACCAAATGCAAACGACCATGTCTGACGATGCTTGAAAGCCTCGATGAACGACATCTGTTTCTCTTCTTTCACTTCCGGATTCGGAATATCTTTCTCGTCTTGGTTGATATACTCGAGTTCCGCCGCGTTCACGTGCTTCGACTCGTTCGGTTTGTCATAAACGAAAATCCAGATTCCTGCCCAAATGAAACCAAGCGCACCTATGATGATAAATGCCCATTCCCAGCCCATGGCTTTTGCCAACAGAGGAATAGTAGCGGGTGCTGCAAGAGCACCGACAGAAGCTCCGGCATTGAAGATACTGGTCGCAAAAGCGCGGTCTTTCTTCGGGAAATACTCTGCGGTCACTTTAATAGCAGCAGGGAAGTTACCCGCCTCGCCCAGACCGAGAATCATTCGGCAGGCAAGGAACAGCCAGACACTCACCATGGATATCGTTGCCGCCAAGGCACTGCCGGCTTCTACCGCACGCATCGCAGCTACGCTGTCAATATCGCTGATAAACCATGTCGTTGCAATACCGCACGCAGCATGTGCCACAGCTCCTAACGACCATACCACGATAGCAATCAGATAGCCTTTCTTCGTTCCCATCCAGTCGATGAACTTACCCGCGAAAAGGCAGAAGATAGCGTAAGCAATCGAGAACACACCGGTGATCGTTCCGTAGTCGGAGTCCGTCCAATGGAACTCGGGTTGAATAAACTCTTTGAACGTCAATGAGAGAACCTGACGGTCCATGTAATTGACTGTGGTCGCAAAGAACAACATTGCGCACATCACCCAACGCCAGTTACTCATGACGGCTTTCTTTAAATCGCTCATTTTGTTATGTATTTATAATTTCTACTTCAAATACCGTGCCAATGCTTATTTGCGGCATGCCGCGATAATCTCAAAGCACTCTTTGCACTTGTCGGTAACGTACTTCCAGTCGCCGGCTTTTACCTTGTCGGACGGGAACAACTTGCTACCCATACCTACACAGTACACACCTGCAGCGAACCATTTCTCTAGGTTCTCTTTCTCCGGAGCTACACCACCGGTAACCATGATCTTCGACCACGGCATCGGAGCCATCAGACCTTTCACAAGGTTCGGACCAACTACATCGCCCGGGAAGACCTTCGTAAAGTCGCAACCAACCTCCTGTGCTGCACCAATCTCGCTCGGTGTCAAGCAACCAGGACAGTAAGTCACGCAACGACGGTTACAGACAACTGCGATATCCTTGTTGAACAACGGACCTACAACGAAGTTAGCGCCCAACTGCAAGTACAGAGCTGCTGTCGGAGCGTCAACAACACTACCGATACCGAGTGCCAGTTCCGGGCACTCAACAGCAACCCACTTGCTCAACTCACCGAACACCTCGTGCGCAAAATCACCACGGTTGGTGAACTCGAAAGCACGTACACCGCCTTCGTAGCAAGCCTTAATAACGTTCTTACAAACTTCCACGTCCTTGTGGTAGAAGACAGGAACCATCGGTGCGGCCGCAATCTTCGCCATCACCTGAAATTTATCAAACTTTGCCATAATTTTCTTGACTTTAGCGTTGAACACGTCCATTTGCGTTACCACCTGCAAGGCTGAGCACTTCGTCTTCTGAAACGAGGTTGTAGTCGCCGTTGATGGTGTGCTTCAATGCGCTCGCTGCCACTGCGAACTCAAGCGCTGCACCCTGGTTGTCCGGATACTTGAGCATACCGTGGATCAGACCGCCCGAGAACGAGTCACCACCACCTACGCGGTCGATGATCGGGTTGATCTCGTAGCGCTTGCTCTGGTAGAACTCCTTGCCGTTGTAGATCATAGCCTTCCAGCCGTTGAACGTAGCGCTGAAGCTCTCGCGGAGCGTCGAAACAACATACTTGAAGCCGAACTCCTTCATCATCTGCTCGAAGATACCCTTGTAGCCTTCAGCGTTGGTCTCGCCGCCTTCTACATCAGCATCCGGCTTGAAGCCGAGGCAGAGCTCTGCATCCTCTTCGTTACCGATACAAACATCCACATACTTCATCAACGGACGCATGATCGAGATAGCCTTCTCGCTCGTCCAGAGTTTCTTGCGGAAGTTGAGGTCCACGCTCACCGTTACACCGTGACGTTTGGCAGCCTCGCAAGCCAGTTTGGTGATCTCAGCAGCCTTGTCCGAGATAGCCGGTGTGATACCGGACCAGTGGAACCAAGCAGCACCTTCCATGATCTTGTCGAAGTCAAAATCCTTAGGATCCGCCTCTGCAATCGCCGAGTGCGCACGGTCGTAGATGACCTTCGACGGACGCATCGAAGCACCTGTCTCGCAATAGTACAGACCTACGCGGTCGCCGCCACGAACGATATAATCGTCCTTTACGCCATAACGACGCAGCGAGTTAACGGCAATCTGACCGATCTCATGTTTCGGCAGTTTGGTCACGAGGTATGCCTCATGTCCATAATTAGCACACGAGATAGCCACGTTTGCCTCACCACCACCGGGGATGATACGGAAATGGTCAGACTGAATGAAACGATCTTGTCCTTCCGGACTCAGGCGGAGCATGATCTCGCCCAAAGTAATGATTTTTGCCATAATATTTTAAATTAAATGATGTTTTACTGTTAAAAATTTGCTTTGACCGTTTGACCGTTTTGACCGTTTGACCTTCTAAACGGTCAAAACGGTCAATTCGGTCATGTCATTTTTTTATTCTTAACACTTTTTTTCGAACGCTGTGTTCAAAAACTAAACGTTAGTTGCTCTTAGTGATTCTTAATGATTCTTAGTCATTATCGGTACTATCACCTGCCTATTCCCTACGCGTCTGATTAGAACTTGAAGTAGTTCTTTGCGTTGTTGTAGCAGATGTCTTCTACCATCTGTTGAACGCGGGCCTTCTCGTAGCCGGTGTACGGTATCATACCGTTCTCGATATCATTACCCAGCACATTACACAACGTGCGGCGGAAATACTCGTGACGCGGATAGCTGAGGAACGAACGGCTGTCGGTGAGCATACCTACGAGGCGGCTCAACAGGCCGAGGTTCGAGAGCGCCATCATCTGCTTCTCCATGCCATCTTTCTGGTCGAGGAACCACCAACCGCTACCGAACTGAATCTTACCTGGTACACTACCATCTTGGAAGTTACCCAGCATGGTAGCAATCACTTCGTTGGCGCACGGATTCAAGTTGTAGAGTATGGTCTTTGCCAGATGTCCTTCGCTGTTCATCTCGTCGAGGAAATGACTCATCGCTTTAGCCGTCGTGAACTCACCAATTGAGTCGAAACCGGTGTCTGCACCAAGTTGTGCAAACATCTTGGAGTTGTTGTTGCGGATTGCACCGTAGTGGTACTGCTGCGTCCAGCCCGAAGCGTAGTCCATCTCAGCCTGAGCGTGCAAGTAAGCATGTTTGTATTGACGAATCTCATGCATCGTCAGCTCCTTGCCTGCCAGCGCTTTCTCGAAGATATCTTTGATTTGCAAATCGGTGTACGGCTCATCGTAGAACTCTTCAATGCCATGGTCACTCAGACGGCAACCCATCGACTCGAAGAAGTCATGACGTTTCTGGAGAGCAGCTACGAGGTCTGCAAAGTTGCGAATCTCCATACCTGCTACCTTTGCCAGTTTCTCGATATAGGCTTTCCAAGTGGCCGCTTCGATATTCATTCCTGCATCAGGACGCCAGGTCGGTAACATACGCACCTCAGCTTTCGGATCATCCTTCAGCATCTTGTGCCACTCCAGGCTATCAGCCGGATCATCGGTCGTACAAACGAGTTCCACATGATAGTGTTTCATCAGTCCTTGCGGACAGAACTTCGGGTCATTGGCAATCAGGTCATTGCACTTGTCGTATATCGCACGTGCAGTCTCGGGATTCAGACGTTCCTCGATGCCGAAAGCGGTCTTGAGCTCCAGATGCGTCCAGTGGTACAACGGATTGCGGAAAGTATAAGGAACGGTCTCTGCCCATTTCTCGAATTTCTCCCAGTCTGTCGTATCTTTACCCGTGCAGAAACGCTCGTCCACTCCGTTGGAACGCATAGCGCGCCATTTATAGTGGTCGCCCATCAACCAGATTTGCGCAATCGACTCAAAACGTTTGTTCTCCGCAACCATCTGCGGGATTAAGTGACAATGGTAATCGATAATCGGCATCTTCGCCGCATGCTCGTGATACAACTCCTTGGCGGTCTCTGTTTGCAACAAGAAGTCCTTGTCCATGAATGCTTTCATACAATATATAACAGTTAAATGATTAATTCGCACATTTCGCGACTGCAAAGGTACAAAAAATAAATGACATATACAAATGTATATGCCACTTTGCTCGCTTTTACCCTTTTTTTGTCAATTTTTACACATCGCCTTACAGGCCGAGATGAATCCTGAATCGCATTCCCCAGTGAATCTCAGGTGACACGGACCAAACGGAATACAAATCGCATACGCGAAGAATATTACCGATACCCACACCCACTTCTGCATAGAGAGAATGCGGACTGACAGTAGCAGTCTGATTGCTTAAATATCCATATGCCACTTTCGCTTCCACTAACTCGCGCAGATGCAACCATCGGATGCCGGGAATGAGATTGAAAAGTATTCCCATTCCGTTCCATTCAGTTTGCAACGTGACATATTTGTCGGCCAACAACTGCTGCCCGTGCAGAAACGTGAAGCGGTAAGGATCATAAGCGTACCCTTGATTGGCATCCGCTTGCCATAATAGGGTGTTTGGCACTTTCCCGAAAATAGCACCTGCTTGTAATGCATACGTGAGTGTTCCTCCCATACCTAAATTGGCATGTTGCGTAAGCATGACGCGCAAGTGCGCATACAAACCGTTCGTCCAATGCCCGGCTTCCGCCCCAAGATACAACACCGGATAACGCGCTGAATATGCGTAACGACGCATGAAATAGCCGTCGTACTTACGCTCGCCCCAGCTAAGTCTGGCAATGAAAGAGAGGGACTGATAGCTGATGATGTTCGTCGGGTCGCTGAGGTCGCAAGGCTGCCAGCCCGCCCGCACGTATGTATGCGTTTCCAGATGAGGAGTCCAGTCTGCAAACCAATGCAGTTGTAATTGCCGTTGTCGCAGCGCAGTGTTCACACACAGACTATCGCGATGAAGTGCTTCAAACGCATATGCCGTAAAATCCATATTACGCCAACCCATTGAGTTCTCGCGAAGCAGACGGTCAAAATCGTCCACTTCTGACCAAACATAATGGTCTTGATACTCGAGTTGCAGGATATTCCGACGCGGTGTCGGTAAGTTAATAGAGATCCGTCCCATGCCTTTGGGGCTACGATCTTTAAAACCATAGCCCACCGATGCCTCCAATGACACGACTTTGGACATCTTCTCGTTCGTTCGGAACGGCAAACCGATATGAACTCCCTCGTGTTTGTTTACTTGCAGAATCTCTTCTATATGCCCGATATCCACCGGTGTGCCGGTAGGTATATATCCCGTCACGGCAATGGTTGCGAACCATTTAGCCGCACGCATCAGCGGGATAGAATCCAATGCCGCAAAAGCACTGTCGGTAGAGAGTCCTGATTCGTCTGTCTGCAGTGAACTCGATTCTACATCTGATGGCACTTCTTCGTCTGTGGTCGGAGAGTTCTCTACTATCAGGTTCGGATTTCTCAGACTCGTTGTCAGCAGCAGTGTGGGAAAGACCGTACCGGCTTTATCGGATTTGACAGCGAAGTCCAGCAGCGCAGAGACATGTTCTTCCGCAAGTGAACCGTCTTCAGCGAGGGTCTGTGAGATATGCAGATTGTTGACATAATTGACGGCTACTTCGGCGGGCACATAGGCTTTGATGGACCGCAGTGCAAAACTCGCTGTGTCAATCACCATCTCGCCATTGAAGGTCGCGTAAAACGCATTGCGCGTGCGGAAATGAATGGTATCTTCACCCACCAGATAATAGCGGTAGTACAGGTTCCCGGAAGGAGCCAGCGGCGAGAGAAAAGCGTGTCCCATCAGCGAGACGGAAGGTGCGTAGAAATTGAGGTTCCCTTCCCCGCCCAATAATGCCGAATAGTCTGTTGAACTCAGTATCAGCGCTTGTGAGCGTTGGTCATTGGCGGGTATCATCTCTGTGCCGGAAAGGCGGAAAGACTGCGTCTCGCGGTATAGCGGCAGAATGAACGTCGAGTCCTCTTGCGCAATCATCCCTGCCTGTAGACTGCGCCATAATGCGCGGCGTAAATGTCGTTTGCTGATATGCGATACGTATAGTGTCTGTTCACGTTGTGCCGTGCTCGTCTGCTCTGCATGCAGCGTGCGGTCGTTGTCCTGCCGATGGGCGCGCACTTGACGCAACAACTCCAATGCAGGGTTCTCGTTTGGCGCGACCACTACTTCCGTCAACATGGCTGTCTTCTCGCGCATCGCCACCTGCAGACCTGCCATCACACCCGGCTCGATATCAAAACGTTGCGTGTAATAGCCGACGGCCGAAAAGACTAACTGCGCCTTATCCTGCATGTCCACTCGCAACGCATAGTTACCGTGTTCGTCGGACGTCGTGCCTATCTTTGTTCCGCGGAAATGAATATTGACGTTCGGAATGGCTTCGCCCGTTGTCTCGTTCACTATGTCGCCGACAATGATGGTCTCCACCGCCATTGCCGGTAGGGAGAGAATAAGAAACAATGATATAAAAAAGTTTCTAAACACGGAACGCTAAACTTTATTCGCGGGATGACATTGGAGAATGGCTTTGCGTAAGTCTTGCACGTCGAGATGCGTGTAAATCTCAGTAGTGGCAAGGTCTTCGTGCCCCAGCAATTGTTGTATCACTCGTAAGTCCGCTCCGTTCTGCAGCAAATGTGTGGCGAACGAGTGACGCAGTGTGTGCGGACTGACGGTCTTGGTAATTCCCGCCTCGTCGCATAATCTCCGTACAATAGTAAATACCATCGCTCGCGTCATCGGTCGACCGTAACGATTAACGAACGCAATATCCTTGGACTCGGGTTTCAATGGCCAGGTAGCACGTTCCTGCATCCAGTAGCCGAACCATTCCTCCGCCACTGGTGACAGCGGCACTAACCGTTGCTTCGATCCCTTACCGTCAATCAGCATATAATGCTCGTCAAGGTAGATATGACTCAGTTGCAGTCCCACCAACTCACTCACACGCAGACCGCTGCCGTACAACATCTCCATCATCGCGCGATTGCGGTGTCCCTCGTTGGAACTCAGGTCGATAGCCGCCATCATACGGTTCACCTCATCCAGCGACAGCACAGTGGGTAGGTGTTTGGATTTCTTGGGACCTTCCAGTAGTTCCGATGGGTCTTGGTCTATATAGTCTTTGTAAAGCAGGAAACGATACCAGGAGTGAATGCCCGCGAGAATACGTGCTTGTGTAGCCTCGGATGACGTGGACTTAAACTGCTCGAACACAAACGCTTCCAACGCCTCAAAATCCATCTTCACAACATCCAGCTTGTGCTCCGAGGCATAGGTACGCAACTTATCAAGGTCCATCTCGTAGCCCTCAATCGTGTTCGGCGAATACCCGCGCTCCAAACGAAGCCACGTATGGTATTCTTTCCGCAACGCCTCGTCGGATTTTATTTCTTTTGCCATGGAAGCAGTGTGCCGAAGAAATGCGTGTTATAGGTCGCTTTCTGACCGTATGTGTTCTTGTAATACAACGTGAAATGCAGACTCTTAAGTCCGTCTATCGTATCATTCACTACCATCAGTCCCGAGTCCAATACCTGTATACCGACAATCTTGTCCTCCTCGATATTAAGCAGATACATCCCGTGTGGCAATCCTTCATAGTCGCGACCGGGCAGGAAAGTGAACGGCACAGCGGTAGTGTCAGAATAATAAGTACCCGCCTCTAACAACGAGTCCGATACGAAGATATCGGATAGATAGAGATTGTAACCCGTGCCACGGATACGATGGTTCTGGTCTAGCGATAGACCTTCCGAATAGAGATCCAGCGCCACGACTGCATAAGGTATCGAGTCATAGCAATGCCCGTAAATCTCTTCGTATGCCAAGTCATACGCTTTTGGTAATCCGCGATACTGCGAGGGCTGCGAAGGCTTGCAGGCACTCAATCCGAGTATTCCGATAATTCCTATTATTCCGATATATCTTCTCATGACACATTCATCTTTTTTGCCGGATACAGCGCTGCTGCAAAGCCGAGCGCAAGGACAATGACGGCTATCAGTAGTACGTCTGCCCATTGAACCAATACCGGATAAGCTGAGATGATATATTCCTCTCCACTACCCAGTTTTAACCATCCGAAATGTTGCTGAAAGAGACACAATGCCACGCCGAGAACAATACCCACCACTGTGCCGCACAACGATATCAGCCAGCCCTCTAACAAGAATACACGTCGTATCATCCGCTCGTCTGCGCCTAAGTGCGAGAGAATCTGTATGTCCTCGCGTTTGTCAATGATCAGCATACTGAGCGAACCGATGATATTGAAACTGGCTATCAGTAGGATGAATACCAACAGCAGCACCGTTAACCATTTCTCGATCCGCAGTATCCGGAAGAAATCCGCTTGCTGCTCATATCGATTCAGCACTTTGTATCCCGGACCTAATAGTTTTGCTATTTCGGTCTGTACTCTGCTCGCCGTATTCTGTCCTCTTTTGGGTTGAATGCGCAATGCTGTCGCTGTCAGAGAATCATAGCCGAAGAGCCGTTGCGCTAACGGCAGCGAGACCAGTAGCATCTCGTTGTCGTATTCTATTTGATTGACGGCAAATGTGCCGGCAATAAACGCATATTCATGATGCAGAGACAAGTCCGGTCGCATCATGTTAATTCGTCCCGTGCGCTCTGGCGCGTAGAGATGTAACGCCCCCGTGAAATGGGCATTCATTCCTATCTGTGCCGCCAAACCGCGACCCAACACTGTCCTGTCCCACGCACCGTCCCATACGCTGTAGAACCCGTCGCTGATGATAGAGTCAATATGTGCCGTCTTCGTAAATAGGTCATCTACACCCAGCACACGCGCTGGCAACTGATGGTCCTTGTATCGTATCAGCGCTGTTTGTTCCAACTGCATAGAGATGACTTCGATATCCTCGCGAGCGTACAACGAAGCGATAGGCGCGGTGTCCGTGCGAAGCGTTTGACCTTCTGACGGCACAACCAACAGCGGCGCGTCAAACTCCGAGAACATATGTTCAACCAATGCTCCGAAGCCGTTCATCACGCTCAGCACGCATATCATCGCTGCCGTCACAACGGCAACGGCCGCGGCACTGATGCCCGACACGATATTAATGGCGTTGTGACCCTTCTTTGAGAACAGGTAACGCCATGCTATATGAGGTTCGAAAGTCATTTGCTCAGCAGTTCATCAATGCGCTCCATGCGGTCAATGGTATCGTCCAAATGGAAGATGATCTCCGGGATGATGCGCAGTTGATGACGCTCCAATGTGCCGAGCTCGCCGCGAAAACGGTGAACGTTCTCCTCTATCAGCGTCATCGTCTCTGTTACCTTCGCTTGAGGAAAGATAGAGAGGTAAATATGCGCAATAGATAAATCAGGCGATACGCGCACCTCGCTTACGGAGATGAGTACTCCGTGTAGCGTGCGCGCGTAACGCAGCAGAATGTCGCTCATGTCTTTCTGTATCAACCGAGCGATCTTGTGTTGTCTAGTTGACTCCATTAAAATTTGTGGCGTCCCTCGTCTGCTACGGTCAGTTTCTTGCGACCTTTTGCACGACGTGCAGCCAATACACGACGACCGTTAGCCGTCGTCATTCTCTCCAAGAAGCCGTGTTTGTTACGACGCTTGCGTTGGGATGGTTGGAATGTACGTTTCATTGTCTTATTTTATTTATAGTCCTCTCACGAGGACAGGTTTCACACAAAATGGGCTGCAAAATTACTGCTTTTTTTTGACATACGCAAATATTTTTGCATTTTTTTGCATTTATGAGTACTTTTTAATCAAAAACTTCCATCAGTATATCCAGAGATTTGGGATTCTCCCACGTCTCGACGTGTTGTTCAAAATAATCGCATAGATTGCGAAGTGCTTTTTGACGTTCGGCACGAGTATGCACATTTTCTACTTCCGGAATACCAAACCCTAATTTCTCCGATAAACCCGTCATAAAATCCAAATGGAAGTTCTCGCAGTGATCTGTCTTATCCAATGTTTCTATTCGTTTTGCTATAAAATCAAACAGCGGTTCATCCGGCATTGGGTGTCGAAGTACATGATATAGCACTTCGCTGATAAACAAAGCAATAGCCTGTTTGTAAGGGTCGGCGACAATTGTTGCTGGAACGAATGTCAGTTGTGCTGTTCGTATAGAACGCTCGTCAGTCGTTAACTGTACAATCGATAATGGACTATACTTGCCCGCTGTGTTCTTTCGCCCCAGACCATACACCATATAATTAACGCGTCCGCCCGTACGCGTGTATGTGTGCAAGATGTGCGCTTTGTCCGAATGCGGCTGCAGCGACAATATTATCGCGTCAGTCGTGACTAACATAAAGGCTGTCAATCAAGGTGTTATCTTCTAAACGATAGACCTTGAATTGAAGATTGGAAACGGAAGATTGGAGAACTCCGTACACCGGCACGGAGTCTGTCTTCTGAGCCAGCATATGCTCATGTTGCGGTTTGGGTTTGCCTGCTGCATTGAGCACGACGAAAGGTGCTCGACGCATGTAGGAATGGTCATGGCCTGCGATGACCAAATCCGCTTCGCCTAACGCATGACGGAAAGCGGTGTATATAATCGCATTAAACCGCCCTTTGCCGGCAGAGAGAACCGGATGATGCATAACAACAACAATATAGCGGTTGTCCGCTGTGTACATAGCGTTGCGCAGCCAGGTTAGCGTACGTGTCAGATCCACCATCCGCACCAACGGATTGGTGTCAATGATGATGAACCGAATATGCTCGCAATCCAAGAAATAACTCACACCCGGTACTGCTATAGGCCCATTGTTCGGGTGAGTGAATGTCTCTTCCCAAATAGGGGAGATCACTTTGTGAACACCTTTGCTGTACTCATGGTTACCAGGGCAGGCAATAACGGGCAGTCCCATCAATGCGCTGTTTGTCCATTCGCGCAGCAGCAATTGCCGATAATACTCTTGCCCTCGGTCTAAAAAATCCCCTGCTTGTATCACAGCTACTGCGTCAGGCACACGTGCAGCCAACGTGTCATAATTGGCGCGTGTGAGGTTGTTGTGGATGTCTCCGAGAACCAGAAACGTAGGATCGCTTATGCTGTCAGCCCACGTTGTATCCGGATAGGGAAAGACATAACTGAGTGTGTCTCCCGTCCACCGTGGTTCAGCGGGTGTTCCGAACCACGCCTGCCAGCGGATGACGCAGAGTACTGCGCCGCCCGCTAACAGAAGTGTAATCAATATGCCGATAATCCACTTGCGCATTAGAACGGCAGGTCGCTTGTTCCTTCGCCAGCAGAAGCGTCAAACGGATCTACGTTAGGTGCCTGTGCCGCATCCATCGGTGCATCTACAGGTGCAGCAGCAGGTTGCGGAGCTGCCGGCTGTGCAGGTGCTGCAGCAGCTTGAGTAGTATCACCCTGCTGGATTCGCCAAGCGCGGATAGAGGTATACCAACGACCGTTGAACTCACGGCTTTCAATATCGAAACTAACGGTTACCAATTGGTCCAACTCGCAAGGGTTCTGTTTGATGCGGTCCTCGCCGAATACCTCGAAATGCACTTTGCGAGGATACTGGTCCAAAGTCTCCAATACATATGGTTGAACTTTCCATGGGTTGCCGTTACGACCTACACCTTCCTGTGCGGGCAATACTTGTATGATTTTTCCTACTACGTCCATTGTGATTGTTGTTTAATGATTTATTCTCCTTTGATAGCTGCAACACCCGGGAGGATTTTACCTTCGATAGCTTCGAGAAGCGCACCGCCACCGGTTGAGATATACGAAACCTTGTCTGCCAAGCCGAACTTGTTCACGCATGCAACGGAGTCACCTCCGCCGATGAGCGAGAAAGCACCGTTAGCCGTAGCCTCTGCGATAGCCTCACCGATAGCGCGGCTGCCGTCGCAGAAGTTATCGAACTCGAACACACCTGCCGGGCCGTTCCAAAGAATCGTCTTCGCGCCTTTGATGGCATTGCGGAAGTTTTCCTGTGCTTTAGGACCTGCATCCAGTCCTTCCCAACCCTCAGGAATAGCGTTGGACGGGAATACTTTTTGATTCGCATCGTTGCTGAACGAGTCTGCGCAGATAGCATCCGGAGCCAAAACCAACTCCACACCGTTCTTCTTTGCCAATTCCTCAACGCCGAGAGCTACATCGAGTTTGTCGAGCTCAACGATAGAACCACCGATCTCGCCACCGTGTGCCTTAGCGAAAGTATAGGTCATACCGCCGCAGAGGATCAGTTTGTCCACTTTGCCGAGCAGGTTCTCGATGATACCGATCTTGGAGCTTACTTTCGAGCCACCCATGATAGCTACGAACGGACGTTTGATGTCGCCGAGTACTGCATCCACTGCTGCTACTTCTTTTTCCATCAGGAAGCCCAGCATCTTGTTGTCTGCGTCAAAATAGTCAGCGATAACGGCTGTAGAAGCGTGTTTGCGGTGAGCCGTACCGAATGCGTCCATCACGTAGCAGTCAGCATAAGAAGCGAGAATCTTAGCGAACTCTTTCTGGCGTGCTTTCATCTCTTTCTTGGCGGCCTCGTATGCCGGATCTTCTTTCTCGATGCCTACCGGTTTGCCTTCCTCTTCCGGATAGAAACGGAGGTTCTCAAGCAGCAGTACCTCACCCGGTTTCAAAGCAGCAGCCTTATCCTGAGCTTTTGCGCAGTCTTCTGCGAACTGAACAGGACGACCGAGCGCTTTGCTTACTGCGTCCACAATCTGGCTGAGACTGAATTTAGCCTGCACTTTGCCTTTCGGTTTGCCCATGTGGCTCATGATGATCAGCGCACCGCCTTCATCCAGGATGTGCTTCAACGTTGGCAGCGCACCGCGAATACGGGTGTCGTCTGTAATCTTTCCATTCTCGTCCAGTGGCACATTGAAGTCCACACGAACGATTGCCTTTTTACCGGCAAATTTAAAATCTTTAATCGTCATAATTCCAAATATTTAGTTTGTTAGTTGTTGTCCCAATCAATGGAGTTCAGTCTTCCTTTATAGACATCGCTGTAGGTTGTCGTGGCGTCCTGTCCGCCGAAAAGGAAGATGTTGTTGTTTCGCACAATAGCTGTTTGTTTCTGCCGTGCCTGATAAACTTCCGGCAGCCGGTTTTTCGTTGTGTCCGCGATGGTCCAGTTCAATCCTTCGTCCGTAGAAATCAATATGTCCCGTCCGAAATACTGCATCTTGTCATCCACACCGCCGAAGAGCAGCAACTGGTTGTTATACGATATCACGGAGATGCCTGTAAGGCTTGTGAACTGCGGACGGTCAATAGAGAACTCTTGCATTCTGTATCCGCCATTCTCCGGTGTATGAGGCGAGTATTCGATGTTCCACCGCGTATTGAGGCTTCGTCCGTTCTCTGCAAAACCGCCTATTATCATTGCCCGTTCACGCAGACTCGGACTGAGGAAGGTCACAGCAGCAAAGTCACTGATCGGGAACTCGCCATCGGGTTTCAATCCGGTCAATTGCAGCGTGTCGCCTTGGAAAGTGGCTAATTCATAGTTATCCTCCTCACCCGTCAGTGCCCATACGCGCTCATTCCAATAAACCAACATCGTCCGCACAGTCTGCGTCACGCTGTGCGATGTCCATGTCTGGGCGTCAGTGGACGTATAAACGGCATTATCCTGCCCGTAGTATAGCGTGTTGCCGCTACTGATAATCTGACGGACTTTGGTGCCTGCCGGCAGTCCCGAAGGTGCTCCGAAATCACTCCATGTTGCGCCGTCCGTCGAACTGAAAGTATGCAATTCAAAACCGTTGGAGGCAATCATCACGAATTGTTCACGCAGTTCTACCACACGTTGCTCACTGTCATCTTTTGGATAGATGCCCTCCGTCAGTTGCGACCACTGGTATAAATCCGGATCTACTCGGTGTACCGTAGCGCGAATCTCGTAGGTTTTGGTGGTTGATTTGTCTGCAGAACGAACCGTCAGGTAGATGGGGCGTTTGGTGAAATCCAATGTGTCATAGCCCGTCAGCGCTACTATCGTGTCCGGAAACGTGAGATATGCCGCACTCGGAGTGGTCTCGAATGTAAAACGGGGAACAACGCTGTCCAAACGTGTGCCGAAGAGAATGGAGTCTTTATTCCAAACCAACCCCGTGTCATTGCGCTCTTCTATTGTGAAAACTGCCGCCGCCAGACCGGGCATTGAGTCATTCTTCGCAAAGGAGAATGCATTCAATTGGGCCACGGATGACAGCGTCGTCTGCTCGTTTTTCTTCTCGCAGCCGGTGGCAATAAGTGTCAAAAGACACATTATTATGTAAAAAAATTTGCGCATTTCGTTTTTTTTTCGTACCTTTGCAGCCGCAAAGGTAAAATCACTGATTATTATGTTGTTTGAAGCACAGTTGTACGATCTTAAAATGGCGCTCCCGTGGGTAGCTGCCCGTAAGGAACAAGGCGCTATGCGCGGTATTATTGAGCAGCAGCGACGTTTGTTGTCGCCCGAGCAAGTGGCCAAATCCTCCCAACTTATCATGGATCAGCTGGAGCAGATGTCTGTTTTCCGCGAGGCAAATACCATCATGCTCTATTATCCGATACATAATGAAGTGGATCTTCGTCCGCTGCTTACCAAATATGAGGGGCAGAAAACCTTCCTCTTTCCTGTCACGCATCGCCATTCGCTGGAAGTGCGCCCTTATGATGGCGAAGACATGATGCGTAAGGGACGTATGGGCGTGCCCGAGCCGCAGACGGATACATGGCGCGGATCCATTGACCTCATTTTAGTGCCCGGTGTCGCTTTTGACCACCATCGGCATCGTATTGGTCGCGGAGGTGGGTATTATGACCGCTTCCTCGCTAAGCATATACGCTCCACGCAGATCGGCGTGTGCTATGATTTTCAACTCAAAGATCGTGTGCCACATACGTGGCGGGACAAGCGGGTGACGCGGGTGGTCACTCCTCATCTGACCATTGGATAGTCGGTTGACTCTCCCGGATTCGTTGTAACTCTCTGTCGCTCTCGGCGGAGAGTTTTCTTTCGCCTTTACGGTAGTAATAGATGACACCGTACATCTGGCATTTCAGCATTTTGGCGTAAGGCAGAAGGTCTTTATAAAAATCCTCTACTAGGTTCCATATATTCAGAATCATCTCATCGGCTTGTACGCGCAGCGGTTCCAAATCGCCATGTACACGCTCGGTGTTCTGCACGTGGAACTCATGCTGACGCTGATGCTCGCAGAAGATGTCATAATGCACTTTGACCTTGTTGATGGCCGGATTGTAGATCGGGAATCCGCCGTTAGCCATACGTTTCTGCTCACCTTCGATGATTTTCTTTCCCCATTCCAGCAGATATTCGTCGGTCGTCAAGTCAGGCACTACATGTTGATGCGGATCAAGACCGTATAACAGTTTCTGCTCGCGTTTGATCTCGCCGCGAATAACAGCCAGGTTGAGCACCTGAATGAAGTGCGAGATATACATACGCGCGTTCTGCACGATATGACGGTACTGTTTGTTGGCGTTCACAGTCGATGTATAGTTGTCTTTCGATTGCATCACTGTGTTCTCGAAGGACACTAAGAACCGCTGGGCTTCACTCAGCACTTTGTAAGGAATCACTTGCTCGGTGTAATCCGCTTGCTGCGCTTGTTGGATAGCGCTCTGCAATGCGTGTAACCTTGCTAAGTCTGTGTTTGGTAGTCGACGATAAGGCATATTGTTATGATTTACGTGTTACAAGTTTTTCTGCGAGCACGCGCAGTTTCTCTGTCGCGTTGTTTTGCGGCAGTTTGTCCAGTTGCGCCAAGGCAATGGACGTATGTTCTTCCATCACGGCTTCTCCGGTCTCGCGAACGCCGAGACGGTTGAAGATCTTCGTCACGGCGGCTATCTTCTCCGCATCCTGGTCAACGGACATCAGCCATTGCAGCAACTCCGCTTTGCTCTCCGCGTCAGCGGTCTCCAGTGCCGTCAGCAGCAGGAAGGTCTTTTTGTTGCAGCATATGTCGCCGCCGATAGCTTTGCCGAATGTTTTCGGATCGCCATAGACGTCTAAGATATCATCTTGAATCTGGAATGCCAGACCGATATGCAGACCGTATTCGTACAGTGCTTTCTGTTGGTCGGGCGTCGCACCGGCTATATAACCGCCGATCTTCATCGCATAAGCCAGCAGCACCGATGTCTTCTTCTCTATCATCTCCATGTATTCGTCGATCGACACTTGGTTCATATGCTCGAACTCCATGTCTAACTGCTGTCCTTCGCAGATGCCGGTCGCCATCTCGTTGAACCAACGCAGCACTTGCGGTAACTTGTCTGCCGGCACATTGCTCAGTAAACGATAGGACTCAATCAGCATCTGATCGCCGGATAGGATTGCCGTGTTGTCGTTCCATTTGACGTGTACTGTCGGTTGTCCGCGACGCACTTCTGCGCGATCCATCACATCGTCATGCATCAGCGTGAAGTTATGGAACACTTCCATTGCCAATGCTGCCGGCAATACATCGTCCAATACACTTCCGCTAATCAGTCCGCCGTTTTGGATAGCTTCTGCGGCTATCAGGGCGAGAGTAGGGCGCAAGCGTTTGCCGCCCGAGGCTAACATGTACTCTATCGGCGCATACAAACCATGCGGTTCGCGCTGCCAGTCCAAACTCGTTATCGCTTTGTTGATATCAATCATAAATCTACCAATTATCAATTACCAATTATCAATTTGAGAACTTGTTCTCAATAATATCTGTAAGTACGTCTTTGATATCCAGTCCTGCGGCACGCACCTGCTGGGGAATGAAGCTGGTCGGCGTCATGCCCGGAGTTGTGTTCACTTCCAAAAGGTTAATCTTGTCGCCCGTGATGATCCAGTCCACGCGGATGATGCCGTTGGCGCCGATGATGTCGTACAGCCGCAGTGTCTCTGCTTGTATCTTATCGCGCAAGGCATCAGGAATGCGCGCAGGTGTTATCTCGTCCACTTCGCCTTTGTATTTCGCATCGTAGTCGAAGAACTCATTGTGCGTCACCACTTCCGTGATGGGGAATGCCACCGCTTTGTCTTTGGTCTTGTATACGCCGCAGGTCACTTCCGTTCCTTTCATGTACGATTCGCAAATCACTTCGTCGCCTTCCTTGAATGCACGCTCGATGGCAGGATAGATATCATCCACCGTCTTCACTTTGGTGCAACCGAAACTCGAACCGCCTACGTTGCTCTTGATGAAACACGGCAGACCCAGCGTCTCGGCGATCTTCGGCGCATTCGGCAATTTCTGTCCGGCACGAAGCATCATGCTGTTCGCGATGTGAAAACCGAAATAAGACAGGTAATGGTTGCAGGCATATTTGTTGAACGTCAGCGCTGCGGCCAGAACACCGCAACAACTGTACGGCAGACCGATCATGTCCAGATAACCCTGCAATATGCCGTTCTCGCCCGGTGTGCCGTGAATGGTGATGTACGCGAAGTCAAACGTGCGCTTCGCGCCCTCGCGCGTAAAAGAAAAATCATTCTTGTCGATGGGGAAAGAAGGAGCTGTTTTGAAATAATCTTCGCCCTTTCCTTCCGGAAGAGGTTCGGGGTAGGCTACCCATTTCTTCCCGTCAAACACCACGATTGTTATGTCGTAGCGTTCCTTGTCCATAAACGAATACAAACCCGCTGCCGAACGCAGCGACACCTCGTGTTCACTGCTGTCTCCGCCGCATATGATTGCTATCGAACGTTTCATGTTACTCCTAATTTACAAAATCGGGTGCAAAGGTAATAAAAAAAAATGAATTGTGCAAATAAATTTCAATTTATTTTGCATCTCTGTAAAAAAATCTTATTTTTATTTGTATATGTAGAAAATTATTTGTAACTTTGCGGCGCAAAATTGATTTCACTGGGCTCAACAGTGTAAAAAAGTGAGTACATAGGCGCAAGAGAGCGCCAAAAAATAGCGTAATAAGCCCGACTTGATCTTTTGAAACTTCGACACTTTCAAAAATCATTATTTACTCAAGCGCGGTTTATGCACGCTCACGTATCAGCGTGAGTTTTCCGTGCGTAAATTTGAGTAAATAAGGTAGTCGAAGACCTCAAAAGATCAAATGAAGCGAGCGTAAAGCCCACGCTTTTCGTGTGTATATACCAAACTAACCCAAATATCAATCTCTTAAAAGTTGCGCCCGACACGGATTAAGGGTATTACATTATGAGAAAAATCTTTACATTCATCCTTGCCCTCATCGCAGGCGCAGGAACACTGTTTGCCGAGAGCGGCACATGTGGTGCTAACCTTACATGGGACCTCACCGGCGGCGTACTTACCATCTCCGGTACAGGTGCCATGACAGATTGGGATAATGTTGATGAAGTCCCATGGTATTCCACTAAATCGTCTATCCAATCGGTGGTAATAGAAAATGGTGTCACCAGCATTGGCAAAAATGCTTTCCGCGGTTGCACAAATTTAACTTCAGTGTCTCTCCCCAATACCGTCACCAGCATTGGAGCTAGCGCTTTTATGAATTGCTCCGCCTTGACCTCCATCAATCTTCCCGGTAGCCTTAAAACTATTGGAACGAGTACTTTTTTAGCAGCTGGTTTAACCTATGTGCATATTCCCAACTCTGTCGCAAGCATTCCGTTTTCTGCTTTTCAAAATTGCGCAGATCTGCACTCTGTCTCCATCGGCTATGCCGTCACAAGCATTGGAAAATATGCTTTCGAGAATTGCTCCAATTTGGCAATTATCAACTGCAATGCCGCCATACCGCCTACTTGGGGTGAAGATTGTTTCTATGATGTGCCCACGGACATCACTGTTTGGGTGTGGAAAGGTCAAAAAACGGCATATACGGCACCGGGAAGCCCATGGAACTACTTCGACGATATTAAAGAAAGCGGTATGCTCATGGGCAAATGCGGCGCAGAGGGCGATAGCACCAACCTTGTGTGGGATTTGACGGAGGACGGAATCCTTACCATCTCCGGCGCCGGTAAGATGGCAGATTGGAATAGCGGTGAGCCTTCGTGGCAAGCATACAATGTGCCTATCAAAACATTGATAGTAGAAAACGGTCCTACAAGCATAGGAATGTATGCATTCAAGGATTCCACGAATCTGAAATCCGTAACGATTGGTAACGCAGTTGAAACTATTGAATCCAGAGCTTTCAATGGCTGCACCGGTTTGACATCTCTGACACTGGGCGACGGACTCACAGACATCAGAGGCTATGCTTTCATGGGTTGCGAAAATTTGAAATCCGTCACTCTTCCTAATAGCCTCACTAGAATTAGAGAGTGTGCTTTCCGCGCTTCCGGTTTGACCGCGATTGTCATTCCCAATAATGTCACCCACATCGACAACCAAGCTTTCTATGCCTGCTCTGCTATGACCTCTTTGACGATTGGCAATAGTGTAGCTAACATTGGAAACAATGCGTTTAAGAATTGCAGCGGTCTGGAGTCTATTACCTGCCAGCGCATCACACCGCCGTCCTGCGGCAATACGTGTTTTGATGGCATAACCAATACCATTCCGGTCTATGTACCGAACGGAACAGTGACGGATTACAAAAACGATGCCAAATGGAGTTATTTCACCAATATCCAGGGCGCCGATCTGCCTACCGGTATTGATGAAGTTACCGTTCCGGATAACGGACAAATCACCAATGACCAATCACCAATGACCAATCACCAATCACCAATGACCAATAAGTTCTTCCGTGACGGTCAGCTCTTCATCCTCCGCGACGGCAAGGTTTACACCGTCACCGGTCAGGAAGTTAAGTGATTCAAGAAATAGTGAATTAGCGAGAAAAGTGCTCTTCGGGGCACTTTTTTTTGTGAATTATTTGCATATATGAGAAAAAAGCACTACCTTTGCACTCTCAATTAACAGATAGGACCGACGGTGAGCCGACGGTCAACCGACAGTCAAAGCCAATGTAAAGCCAACGTCAAGCCGAAAAACGACCTTTTTTTGTCTAACATATACTCTATTATATATTTATATATAATATACAATTTAACACCCTTTTTTATGTCAAAAGTAGAAACAGCATCCG